>NZ_DBNHFX010000149.1:0-1613 GCF_057137845.1 Sandaracinobacteroides sp.
CAATGCGGCAATGCCGGGGCCGACCTTCAGGAGGAGGTCGGCAGGAGGCTGCGGCCGCAGGAAGCCGTCGAACGGCCGCCACGAGGCGTCGGCCTGATCGGCGACCCGTTTCAACGCCGCGCGCGCCAGGGCCGCCTGATCGGCCCACAGGGTGGCGCCGGCCTCGATGGCGGCAAGCGCCTGCAACCCCACTGCGGCCAGCCCGGCCAGTTGTTCCGAAGTCGGCAGCGCCGCTTCCAGAAGCGGGCGCCCCTTGGCCGCTGCCCGGAACCGCGCGTCATTTTCCTGCCAGATGCGCAACTGCGCCTGCAGCGCGGGGGCAAGCCCCCGCTCTCCGGCGGTGTAGCGCCGGGCTGCGGCTTCGAAGCGATGCGCAAGCAGGCTGTCGACCGGCGCCGCGTCGGCCGGAGCGTTGAACGACTGGGTGAACGGCTTGCCCGCCAGCATCGCCCGCACCTGATGGTCGTGCGCCATGTTGCGCACCGGCCCGGTGGCATCGAGAAGCGTCGCCAGCGTCTCCGGGTCGTGCGGGGAAAGCCGCTGCACCAGCGCATCGTTGCTGCCCAGTTGCGCCGCAACGGTATCGAGCCGCCGATACATGTCGGCTGGATCGGTTACATCGCGCGGAGACCAGAATCGTTCGGCGACGGCGGCGGCGCGCGGCCATAGCTGATGTTCGACCAGTTCGTCGGTTGTGATTTCGCCCCACAGCGCCATTTCGCCACCCAGCAGCAGGCGTTCCTGTGCGGCGGTAAGCGGCGGCATCGGCTGGTCGACGAGGGCGTCGGTCAGCAGCCCCGCCAGCAGCGGACTTAGCTTGCGCAGCCGTGCCGCATGTTCAGGTTCGATGCCGACCCCCGCAGTCGCCGCCGGGTCGATCGCATAGTGCCAGTCGGCCGGCATCAGCAGATTGAGATAATAGCCCGCCGACATGATCACCGGGTGCCCGGCCTCGATCGCGCGGGCCATCGCCTTCGATGTCTGCCACGCCTGCACCACGATATCGCGGTCCAGACCGGCGCCGGCGACTTCCTCCCAGCCGATCATCGTCTTGCCGTGGCGTTTCAGCAGCGCGGCGACACGCCCGGCGAACCAGCGTTCGGCGGCGTGCTGGTCGGCATGGCCCCGGCTTTGCATCCACGCGCGAACCTTTGGCGTGTCGGCCCAGATGCCGGCCGCAACCTCGTCGCCGCCGGCGTGGAAATGACGGTCGGGGAACAGCACCGCCATTTCGCCGAACAGGCGGTCGAGAAAGGTCCAGGTGGCGGGCGCCGAAGGATCGAGCGCGGCCGCCTTCAGGCCGGGGATAGCAGTATCGAACAACACCCCGGTTTCCGGATAGGCGTCGACGATCGCCCGGCTGTGCCCCGGCACGTCGAACTCGGGGACGATGCGCACCCCGCGCGCGGCCGCATAGGCGACGAGGTCGCGGATCTCGGCCTGCGTATAATATGGCCCCGCCGCGTTCAGCTTCGGATAGCGCCTGCTTTCGACGCGGAAGCCCTGATCGTCGGACAGGTGCAGGTGCAGGGTGTTCAGCTTCACCCGCTCCATGTTGTCGATCTGGCGCTTCAGCGTCTCGAGAGACAGGAAATGCCGCGCCGGATCCAGCA
>NZ_DBNHFX010000150.1:0-1908 GCF_057137845.1 Sandaracinobacteroides sp.
GTGATCGCCCGCATGAAAGAGGTTCCGGGCGCAATCGTCGGCGCGGGAACGGTTTTGAACGTGCGCGATCTGGATGCGGCGATGGCGGCCGGGGCCGGGTTCATCGTGTCGCCGGGCCTGACGCCGGCGCTGGCGGAAGCCGCCGCCGACCGGGAAATTCCGTTCCTTCCGGGCGTTGCCAATGCTGGCGACATCATGATGGGCCTTGATCTGGGGCTGAACCGCTTCAAGTTTTTCCCGGCCGAGGCGTCGGGCGGGCTGAAGGCGCTGAAGGCGCTGGCCGCGCCGTTCGGCGATGTGCGCTTCTGCCCGACGGGCGGTATCACTGCCACGACTGCGGCTGGCTGGCTTGCCGAGGATGCGGTGTTGTGTGTCGGTGGAAGCTGGCTGGTCGGGCGCGGGGTGCCGGATGTTGCCGCGATCCGGGCGGCGGCGCAGGCAGCCTGCCGGTTGGGCTGAGCGCAGCTTGGGCGAGGGTGGCCTTCAACAGGAAATCCGGCAACAGGAAATCCGGCAACGGGAAATCCGGCTGGAGGAAAGCTGGCACCGTGCGCTGGCGCCGGTGTTCGACCAGCCGTTCATGGACGAACTGCGCGGGTTCCTGCTGGCCGAACGCGCACAAGGGCGTATCATTCTGCCGCCGGCCGGCAACTGGTTCCGCGCCCTCGACCTTACGCCGCTTGGCAGTGTGCGCGTGGTCATACTGGGGCAGGACCCCTATCATGGGGCCGGGCAGGCGCATGGCTTGAGCTTTTCAGTGCCGCCCGGCGTGCCGGTGCCGCCGTCGCTTCGCAACATCTTCCGCGAACTGCACGACGATCTGGGCATCGCGCCTGCCAGCCATGGCTTTCTGGAAAGCTGGGCGAAACAGGGCGTGCTGCTGCTGAACAGCGTGCTGACAGTAGAGCAGGGACGCGCCGAAGCGCACAAGGGCAGGGGCTGGGAACGCTTCACCGATGAAGTGATCCGGCAGGTGGCGGCGCGCGCCGAACCGGCGGTGTTCCTGTTGTGGGGCCGCTATGCACAGCAGAAGGCGGCGTTCGTCGATCCCGAACGGCATCTGGTGTTGAAAGCCGCGCATCCGTCGCCGCTGGCGGCACATGGCGGCTTTTTCGGTTGCCGCCACTTTTCGCGCGCGAACCAGTATCTTGAACGGCACGGCATGGCGCCGATCGACTGGGGACTGCCTGCCGCCGCCTGAAACGCCACCGCTCTGGCGATGTGCGCGCACTTGTCAGCACTGCTGCGTTCCGGCACCTTCCCCGGCAGATTCAGGCCGTTTTGCGTTCAAGCCGGGGAGGGGTGAATGGAAGCCGAAGCACTGCAGATGTGGGACAGGGCGCTGCCGTTGATGACGGCGGTTGCGCTGAAAGTGGCTGCCGCCTTTGCGCTATACATGGTGGGCCGCTGGCTTATCAGCTTTGCGATCCGGATGCTGTCGCGGGTGCTGACGGCACGGCAGTTCGATCCGACGCTGCAACGCTATACCGCCAATATTCTGGGCGTCGTGCTGAACGTGCTGCTGGTCGTCGCCATCCTCGGCTATTTCGGTCTCCAGACGACGAGTTTCGCTGCACTTCTTGCCGGGGTCGGCATCGCGGTCGGGGCGGCCTGGTCCGGGCTTCTGGGCAACTTCGCGGCTGGCGCCTTCCTGATCATTTTCAGGCCCTACAAGGTGGGGGATTATGTGGTTGCAGGCGGCGTCGAGGGCACCGTAACCGAGATCGGCATGTTCAACACCGTCATCAACACGCCCGACAATGTGGTGACGGTGGTGGGCAACTCGAAAGTGTCGACCGAAGTCATCAGGAACTTCAGCGCCAACCCGCATCGCCGCGTCGAGCAGGAGGCGCAACTGGCGTTCGGCGTCGATCCGCTGGAAGCGATCGCCCGGCTGAAACCGGCGCT
>NZ_DBNHFX010000151.1:0-22116 GCF_057137845.1 Sandaracinobacteroides sp.
GAGAGGCGGCTCGACGCGGCCGGGATGGCGCTTCGGCTGCCATGAACGGCGGCACCGTCACCGGGGGCTCGGACGCGTCCGGTGATGCAGAACCGGCCTGGGCGCAGTCCCTCCGCCGCCAGCAGAACAGCCGACACCGGCGCCAGGTCGCGATGCACAGCCTGCAACAGGGTGACCGCAGCGGCGCGTCCGCCACCCCGGACATCAAAGAAAGGAACGCCTGAGCTATGGCCTTCAGACGCGCCGTCCAGCGATACGGACACACGCCGCAACCCCAGACACCCTATGCACGGGCCGGTCAGGTCTGGGATGATCGTATCGGCTCAGCCCGGGTGCAGGCCCGCAACTGGCGGCTGATGGCCTTCTGTTCGCTCGGGCTTGCAATCGGCATGGCGAGCGCCTTCGTCTGGCAGGCTGGTGAAAGCAGGGTCATTCCCTATATAGTCGAGGTCGACAGACTGGGTGAACCCCGGGCTCTGAGCGAGGCGGAAAAGGCGCACAGGCCCACCGACCCGCAGATTGCCTGGCATCTGGCGCGGTTCATCGAAAATGTCCGATCCATCCCGCTCGATCCGGTGCTGATGCGGCGCGACTGGCTTGTTGCATATGATTTCGTGACACCGAGGGGCGCGCAGTTCCTGGGCGAACATGCGCGCGCCAACGATCCGTTCGCCCGTGTCGGCGACGAAAGCGTGTCGGTGCAGGTCACCAGTGTGGTGCGCGCGTCCGACCGCTCCTTCCAGGTCAAATGGACGGAGAGTGTCTACACCCGCGGCAGCCGGACAGGCACGTCTCGGTGGACGGCCATCCTCACCATCGTAGCGCGCGTGCCAGAGACCACCGACACGCTCCGGAAAAATCCGCTCGGCATCTATGTCGATGCCATCGCCTGGAGCCGTGAGCTGGAAGCGGGAGCACCCGCTCAAAGAAGCATACCAAACATTGAGGACAGCCGGGAGGTTCAGCCATGATCCGCATTTCTGTCGCCACGCCGCTACTGTTGGCAGCCCTGCTTTCCGGAGCAACTGCACTCGCATCCGTGCCGGCTGACAACGCTGCTAACGCAGCAAAGGTCATTGCCGTGGCCAATAGGCAGGCCACACTCGGGCCTGCGGCTCAGGACTTCGTGAACGCCGTGCAGATCTATCCCTTCATGGACGGCGCTATCTACCGGGCGGTGACAGCGCCGGAGCGGGTGACGGACATCGCCCTGCAGCCGGGCGAAGCCCTCATCTCGGTTGCCAGTGGCGATACCGTCCGCTGGGTGATCGGTGACACCACGAGCGGCTCCGGGCCAACCCGACGCACGCACGTGCTGGTAAAACCGGTCGGCGCGAGCCTTTCCACCAACCTTGTCATCACGACCGATCGCCGCACCTATCATGTGGCGCTGGCGAGCGTCCCCCAAACCGCAATGACGGCGCTGTCCTGGACCTATTCGCAGGATGCCCTGCTCGCCGTGTCCCGACCGGCAATTACCGCCGACGCTGCAAAGCCGGAGACGTCCCAGAACGGGCTTGAGGTCGAGCGGCTGCAGTTCAACTATCTGCTTACGGGTGACCGGCCCGGCTGGCGGCCGCTCCGCGCCTTCGACGACGGGCGGCAGACCTATATCGAGTTTCCGCCAACGCTGGCGACGGGCGAGGCGCCGCCGCTGTTCCTGATCGGATCGGATGGCGAAGCGCAGCTCGTCAACTACCGCGTCAAAGGCCGCTTCTATGTCGTCGACCGCATCTTCGACATCGCCGAACTCCGGCTCGGCACGAAGAGGCAGCAGGTCGTGCGCATCCAGCGCACCGGCGAGCCGGCCCGGGTCCGGAGCGGGTCATGAGCAGCGATCCGAACGCCGAACTGCCTGAAGCTGTCGCGCCGCCCCGGAAGGAGGATCCGGAGCGCTTCGGACTTCGCGCCCGACCGCCTCGCGCGATCCGGTTCAGGCGCGGCGTCGTTGTTGCCATTGCCGCGAGCACATCGGTTGCCCTGATGGCGATCGCCTGGATTGCGCTGAAGCCGCCCACGTTCGAGCTGGTCGCCGATACTCAGGAGAAAGCGGTTGCTGCGCGACCGCCCGCCGACACACTGGAGGCATTGCCATCGAGCTATGAGGACATCCCGAAGCTCGGACCGCCGCTTCCAGGCGATCTTGGCCGGCCAATTCTGGAGCATCAGCGGGCGAACCCGATGGCGGCAGACGCGTCAGAAGGTGGTGAGATTTCCCGGGCTCCTGATGTGGATCGCAGCCGGCCGGATGCCGGGCACGAGCGCATGGTCGCCGAGCGCAAGGCCGTTCGGGAATCGGGGCTGCTGGTGCCGCTTCGGGACCATGCCAAAGCACCTGCGCCAGCTGTGGCGTCTGTTCCTTCCGAAAACATGCGGTCGGAATCTGTGCCCTCGCCAGGAAGCCGTGCCGGGGAAGGCAAGGCAGCATTTCTCGCCGCCCGCGATGCGGGGGATGATGTAAACGCGCACCCAATGGTTCCTGCCGCATCGCAGGATATCCTGACAGCGGGCAGCGTCATTGCCGGGAGCCTCATCACCGGCGTCAACTCCGACACGCCCGGGCTCGTCATCGCTCAGGTGACGGAGCAGGTCTTCGACAGTCCGACGGGCCGGCGCCTGCTGATCCCCCAGGGCGCCCGCCTCGTTGGGCGTTACGATCATGTCGTCGCGTTCGGGCAGCGGCGCGCGCTCATCGTCTGGCAGCGGATCCTCTGGCCCGACGGCAGTTCCCTGCGGCTCGAGAATGTGCCGGCGGCTGATCCGTCTGGCTATGCGGGTCTGGCGGACAAGGTCGACTTCCACAGCTGGCGTCTTTTGCAGGGCGTGGCGATCTCGACCCTGCTGGGTGTCGGCAGCAACCTCAGCTTCTCAGGCGAAAGCGACCTCGTTCGCGCCATCCGGGAATCCGCCCAGCAGAACGCAGCACGAGCCGGCGACCAGCTGACGTCGCGGAACCTCGATATCCAGCCGACCATCACCATCCGCCCCGGAGCACCCGTCCGGCTGGTCGTCCACCGCGACCTCATTCTCGCCCCCTGGAAGCAGTAGGAGACAAGGCAATGGTGGAACTCAGACTTGCGCGTCTGCCAGACCGGACGCCTATCAAGCTTGGCATCAGCATCCTGCCCGACCTTCATCAGGATCTGCTGGATTATGCTGCGCACTATGCGCGAGCCTACGGGACTGAAGTGCAGGTTGCGGATCTGATCCCGGCCATGCTGGCGAGCTTTATCGAAAGCGACCGCGGATTCCAGCGGGCCCGGAACACACCGTCATGAGCGACCATCATCCCGCATCGCGCGGCGAAACCGGTGCCCCGCTGGAACCGATCAGCGTCAGAATCCGAACGGCCGTGCAGCTGACAGGTATCAGCCGGTCGCGGATCTACGAACTTATCGCAGCCGGCGAAATCGAGGCCATCAAGGTCGGCCGATCGACGCTCATCCCCTATCGCTGCCTAAAAAGGCTGGTTGAGCCACTCTGATAGCAAACCACCCTCCAGTAACCCGCAACCAGGCGCGGATGGTTGAGGTGTTGGAGTCCCACTGAATCAGGTCAGCTACTTCTGAAATGCTGGCGGCCTTGATCCCGATACTCGGCCACTGTGACCGTTCGATCTCATCTTCATGGTGTAATCGAGCGATCTCATTCACAAGGCACGGCTGACCGAGCTGATCCCCGGTGATCAGTTTCCCCTGTCGCTGCGGTAAAAGAGCACGCGACCGGCTGGGACAAGCTGCAACAGGAAATCGAACTCGACGATGTTTGCCGTCAGGACGGTGAAGCCATGCTTGTGCGCCTGCAGGAAAAGCGTAGCGTCAAGCAGCGCTTTCAGTCTGGTGTCGCGGTTATAGCCCTGCAACCGACATAGCATTCCTGCCAGCAGCGCCGCCCGACCCAGAATATCGATATCCGGCGTGAAGATGCGGTGATCCGGCATCGCCCCGATTATCGTGCGAATACCAGATACAACTGCAGGCGTGCGCGGGTCTTCGGGATTGAGGACGCCCAGTGTGTGCGTCAGTTCCTGGATGGCAACGCTGGAGTGTGTGACATGCCGGACATCGACAAGCTGTTCAACAATGGTGGGCGCACGGCCCTGCAGCTGATGAACATAGACGCCCGTGTCGAGAAGGAGAGGTGGGCCCGCAAGATCCTCGGTGCTCGCAAACGGAAGCGCCTCGTCCCGTCGCCTGATCAGCGTTCGGCGTGGGCCTGACCGCGCCCATCGCAGTGCACTGTCAACGTCGAATGCCGGCATTCCTCAGAAGCCGAGATCGAGGTCCGGGTCGACGGTTCCGCGAACAGCCCGGAAACTCTCTGCAAACCGGTCCTCAAGGGC
This sequence comes from Sandaracinobacteroides sp., assembly GCF_057137845.1. Taxonomy (NCBI): domain Bacteria; kingdom Pseudomonadati; phylum Pseudomonadota; class Alphaproteobacteria; order Sphingomonadales; family Sphingosinicellaceae; genus Sandaracinobacteroides; species Sandaracinobacteroides sp. Next base: position 4,343 of record NZ_DBNHFX010000151.1, read on the forward strand.
GACGTTCGCCAGGGCGAATTCGATCAGGTCCGTGTCTGTTTTTATGCCCGTTCGCGCTTTGGCCTGCTTCACCAGTTCCGGGCTGACCCGGCCGCCGATCCGACCGTCCTTTCCATGAAGCAGGCCGGAGCGCTCAGCAGCAGCGAGCACTGCTTCCACCTTCGTCTCGTGCACCGTGCCGGATCTTCCCGTCGGAATCCTGCCCTTGATGCTCCTGCCACTCGCGCCAGAGGACTTTCGCTCGAATGCGCTGCTACCCTTTGGAACCACCCGTCCTGTTTCAGCCTGCTTCTTCATATTCATGTCCAACGTTTCACCACTTTGTTGAACATACGCTCTCCACAGGGAATCCTCAAGCAGCTGATAGCTGAGCTGCCGTGAACTGCGGCATGTGTCTTCCCATTGAGACCCGTCCGAAATATATATGCATACTTCGGACACGCGCGCGCCGTTGGCGTTGCAGTGACGCGACATCAGGCGGCCAGCGCCACGGGTTTCAGCCGTTTCAGCATGTCGAGGTGGTCGCTCCACCACTGGATCATGCGCACGCGCTCCTCCCAATAGTCCGCATCGTTGTAGATGCCGCGAATACTGTCCTTGTCCTTATGTGCGAGGTGGCGCTCAATCGCATCCCTGTCCCACATCCGCCGGCCCTCGGCATCGCGGGCCTCGTTCAGGAACGTGCTCCCCATCCGGCGAAAGCCGTGCGCGACAATGTCCGAGCCGCAATAGCCCAGCCGCCGCAGCGCGCCATTGATGGTGTTTTCCGACATCGGCCGCTTCGTGGAGCGAAGGCACGGGAATACATAGCGCCAGGTGCCGCTGAGCGCCTTCGCAGATGTCAGAATCTCAAGCGCCTGATTGGACAGCGGCACGCGGTGCTCGCGGCGCATCTTCATCTTGGGGGCCGGAATGCACCAGACGGCACGTTGTAGGTCGATCTCACTCCATTCCATATGGCGGAGTTCACCAGGCCGCTGAAACAAGTGTGGGGTCAGGCGCAACGCCAGCATGATGGTCGGTTCGCCGGAATAGCCCTCAATGGCGCGCATGAGTTCGCCGACACGCACAGGATCAGTGATCGTCGAGTGATGCCGGACCTTTGGCGTGATAAGCGCACCCCGAAGAACTTCGGCCGGATCCTGCTCTGCGCGCGCCGTCGCCACCGCATACCGGAACACCCGGCTGGAGAACGACCTGAGCCGGCGTGCGGTCTCAAGATGTCCCTTCTTCTCCAGCCGCTTCAGCACGAGCAGTAGTTCTGCCGGTTTGATCTCGCGGATCGGCCGATTGCCAAGCGCCGGCTCCAGCAGTGACAGGAACCAGCGTGCCTTCGTGAGGGTGGCATCGCCCTTGCCCTCTCGTTCCATCTTCTTGATGAACTCACGGGCGATTGGAGCAAAGCTGTTCTCAGCGCTGATTTGGCGCGCGATGGCTTCAAGGCGCTTCACGGCGCTCGGATCGACCCCGTCAGAAATCTGGCGGCGGGCATCTTCGGCACGCCGACGGGCATCCTTCAGGCCCATTTCCGGATAAGTTCCGAGCGACAGCTTCTTTTCGCGGCCAGCAAACAGGTATTTCAGCTTCCAGCTCTTAGCGCCAGATGGCGAAAGAAGCAGAAATAAACCCTTCTCGTCGTACAGTTTACGCTCTCTGACATCTGGTTTGGCAGACCGGATTTTGGCGTCGCTGAGCGGCATTTTGGGGCCTCCTTCACGGCGAAAAGCGCGAGGCCCCAAAAAGGCCCCGGATTCGGCCCCAGATTCGCGTCGGATGGAGGTGGATTTCCATGGACGCCTCTGGCCAGGCCGAGGCATTTTATACCATGTTTTCAGTATGTTTAGAAGTGTCGACGGACCTTGCCGGACGCATCGCTGGTGACCCCTACGGGACTCGAACCCGTGTTTTCGCCGTGAAAGGGCGACGTCCTAGACCGCTAGACGAAGGGGCCGTGCTGGCGGGGAGGCGGCCGATTAGCCGCCATCGCCCTACCCGTCAAGTGCCCTGCGCGCTGTTCGACACACTGATTGGCGCGATGTTCGCCTCCATCGACGCAGCAGGGGTTTGCGCTCAGGCCAGCGCCGCGTCCTCCAGTTGCAGTTGCGCGCGCTGGCGGCCCTGCCATTCGTCCGCCGTCAGCCGCCCGGCCAGATGCACCGTCGCATCTCCGGCGGCCATCAGCATCTGGCCCAGTTCGCCTTCCAGCGCACGAAAGGCGATGCCCTCGACACGCCCGCCGTCCGGCCCGGTGGCGATGAAGCGCAGGTGGGTTTTCGGTTCGCTCCGCCCGACGGGATCGCACCGGATCAGCCTGACCGGCCCGACCGCCACGCGCGGCGAAGGCCAGCCCTGGCCATATGGCCCGCAGGCTTCCAGCGCATTCGCCAGATCGGGCGTCAGGGCGCGCGGGGCCACACACAGGTCGATCGATAGGGTTCTTGCGGCGTCGGCGGCGCTGACGCTTGCCGAAAGCTGATCAGAGAGCCAGTCGGTGAAGCGGTCCAGCCCATCCGGTTCAACCGTCACGCCGCACGCCATCGCATGGCCGCCGCCTTCGCGCAGCAGGCCATGCGCCCTGGCTGCAAGGATCGCCGCCCCCAGATCGACGCCCGGAATCGACCGCCCTGAACCCTTGGCGGTTCCGTCCTCGGCAAGCGCCAGCACCAGCGTGGGGCGATGCAGCCGTTCCTTCACCCGCGCGGCGACGATGCCGACGACGCCCGGATGCCAGCCGGCGCCTGCAACCACCACCACCGGCTTGTCGCGCTGGGCCTCGGCGGCGGCCAGGGCTTCGCGGGTTACGTCGGCCTCGATCGCGCGGCGTTCCAGGTTCAGCCGGTCCAGCTCGGCCGCCAGCAGGCCGGCTTCTGCCGGGTCGTCGGTCGATAGCAACCGCACGCCGAGATCCGCCTCGCCGACGCGTCCGCCAGCGTTGATACGGGGGCCAAGGTGAAAGCCCAGATCATCGGCCCGGGGCGCACGATCGAGCTTTGCCACATCCGCCAGTGCTACCAGCCCCTGCGTCTGCCGCTGCGCCATCCGACGCAACCCAAGCGCCACCAGCGCGCGGTTCAGGCCGACCAGCGGCACGACATCTGCAACGGTGCCAAGCGCCACGATGTCCAGCCAATGCGCGGGATTCGGTTCCGGCAGGGTAGCAAAGGCGCCGCGCCCGCGCAGTTCGCGGTTCAGTGCAACGCCAACCAGAAACGCAAGGCCTGCCGTGCAGAGCGTTGCATGCGCGGCTGCTTCTGGCGCTTCATCCAGCCGGTTCGGGTTCACGATCGCCAGCGCCGGCGGTAACGCAGTCGATGCCTTGTGGTGATCGACGACCGCAAGATCGAGGCCCGCATCGCGCGCGGCTTCCAGTGGCTGGAAGGCCTGGGTACCGCAATCCAGCAGCACGACCAGTTGCGCACCCTGCCGCTGCAATTCCAGCAACGCCGCAGCCGATGGCCCGTAACCTTCAAGGATCCGGTCGGGGATATAGGCCGACACATCGGCACCCAGCGCCCGCAACTGCCGCAGCAGGAAGGCGGCCGACGTTGCGCCATCGACATCATAATCGGCGAACAGCACGATCCGTTCGCGCTTTTCGACAGCATCGGCCAGCCGGGCGGCCAGCCTGTCCATGTCCTTGAACAGCGACGGATCGGGCAGCCAGTCGCGCAGGCTCGGGCGGAGCGTGCGGCCCACGTCTGCCGGCGCGCAACCACGGCTCAGCAGCAGGCGCGCCGCCATTTCATCGACGCCGAGGCGTTCCGCCGCCCCCAGCGGCAGCGGCGCCGTGCGCCAGCGCCAGGCTTTCCGCGTTGCCGAACTCTCGACGTTGAAAACCATATCCGTCATGACTTGCCTGCTGGTTAGTGGCGGCGCTACCCCGTCGCGGGGTGGCGTCGGCTATCCATGGCCCGCTTTGGCAGGGCAAAGCAAATCTGTCTGTTCGCGCAGCGCTGCATGCGGGTATGCGGGTGCGCGATTCCCGCCTTCCCCCGCAAAGAGTGAGATCATGACCGAACGAACGCTGAAGCCCGAGACCCTCGCCCTCCACGCCGGCTGGCGCGCCGATCCGACCACCGGGTCGGTGGCCGTGCCGATCCACCAGACGACTTCGTTCCAGTTCAAGAGCGCGCAGCACGCGGCCGACATGTTCGATCTGAAGGTGCTGGACCCGCATCTCTATACCCGCCTCGGCAACCCGACGACCGACGTGCTGGAGCAGCGGATTGCAGCGCTGGAAGGCGGGCCGGCGGCGCTGGCGGTGTCGTCGGGGCAGGCGGCATCGGCCTTCGCCGTGCAGAACCTTGCGCGCGCGGGCGACAATATCGTCAGCAGCAGCAACCTCTATGGCGGCACCTACAATCTGTTCGCCCACACGCTGAAAAATCTTGGCATCGAAACCCGCTTCGTCGATTCCGATGATCCTTCGGCCTATCTGAACGCGACCGACGCGAATACGCGCGCCTGGTTTGCCGAAACCCTGCCCAACCCGCGGCTGGTGGTGCCGCCGCTGGCGGAAATCGCCGCACTCGGGCGACCGCTGGGCATTCCCCTCATCGTCGACAACACGGCGGCAGCGCACATCGCGCATCCGTTCGAACATGGCGCGGCGATCGTCGTCTACTCGACCACGAAATATATCGGCGGCCACGGTACCTCGATCGGCGGCATGATCGTCGATGGCGGCACGATCGACTGGGAGGCCTTCCCCGAGCGGCAGCCACTGATGAACCTGCCCGACCCCGGCTACCACGGTCTCGTCTGGGGGCGCGACACCAAACCGCTCGGCCCGATCGGCTATATCCTGCGCGCCCGCGCGGTGCTGCTGCGCGACCTCGGCTCGGCCCTGTCGCCGACCAACGCCTTCCAGTTGCTGCAGGGCCTCGAAACCCTGCCGCTAAGGATGCCGCGCCACTGTGAAAACGCGCTGAAGGTGGTCGAGTTCCTGCAACGCCGCACCGACGTGACGGCGGTGATCCACCCCTCGGTGCAGCAGGGCGCTGCCGCCGAAAGGGCGAAGGCCGTGCTGAAGGGCGGGCTGGGCGGATTGCTGGGCTTCGAACTGGCCGGCGGACTGGATGCCGGGCGCCGCTTCATCGACGCACTGAAACTGTTCTATCATGTGGCGAACATCGGTGACGCCCGCAGCCTGGCGATCCACCCCGCCTCGACGACGCACCGGCAACTGACCGCCGAACAGCAGCAGGCCGCCGGGGTAACGCCGGGTTATGTGCGGCTGTCGATCGGGCTTGAGCACATCGACGACATCCTCGCCGATCTGGAACAGGCGCTGGACGCAGCCCGCGCCTAGCGTCTGCCCGGAACCCAACGAACAAGGGGGAGCGGCCGGGCCGCTCCCCCTTTGCAGTTCAGGCCGGCCGTTTTGTCAGGCCGGATCGCCGCGCCGGTCGCCCTTCACCCGGCGGACAGTGCCGCTGCTGGCGCGCATGACGATCGATTCGGTGGTGATGCGACCGTTCTTGTAGCGGCGGACGCCTTCCAGCAGGCTGCCATCGGTCACGCCGGTTGCAGCAAAGATCACGTCGCCGCGCGCCAGATCCTCAAGCCGGTAGATGCGGTCGAAGTCGGTGATGCCGGCCTTGCGGGCCCGCGCCTTCTCGTCTTCGTTGCGGAACACCAGCCGCCCCTCGAACTGGCCGCCGACGCAGCGCAGCGCCGCAGCCGCCAGCACGCCTTCGGGCGCCCCGCCCGAACCCATGTAGATATCGATCGTGGTGTCCGGGTTGGTGACTGCGATCACCCCCGCAACGTCGCCGTCCGGGATCAGGTGGATGCCGCAGCCGATCGAGCGCAGTTCGCGGATCAGCGCCTCGTGCCGGGGCCGATCGAGCACGCAGGCGATGATTTCATGCGGCTGCACGCCCTTGGCCGCCGCCAGCGCCTCGACGTTTTCGGTTGGCGTGCGCGCAAGCGAAACCACGCCATCGGCATAGCCCGGCCCGATGGCAAGCTTGTCCATATAGACGTCCGGCGCGTGCAGCAGGCCGCCTTCTTCTGCGATCGCCAGCACGGCAAGCGCATTGGGGCCTGCCTTGGCGGTGATGGTGGTGCCTTCCAGCGGGTCGAGGGCAATGTCGATGCGTGGCCCGGTTCCCTGCGCCGAACCCACCTTTTCGCCGATGAACAGCATCGGCGCCTCGTCGCGCTCGCCCTCGCCGATGACGACGGTGCCGTCGAACGCCAGCTTGTTCAGCGCGTCGCGCATGGCGGCAACGGCAGCGGCGTCGGCTGCCTTTTCGTCGCCCCGGCCGATCATGCGCGAAGCGCCGATCGCTGCATATTCCGTCACACGGACCATTTCGAGCACGAGGACCCGGTCGAGGACATGGCTGGGGCTGAGTTTCGAGCGATCAATGGTCATGGTCGTTTCCTGTTACGATCAACCGTCATGCGGAAGGATAGGCATGAATAGCGGCGGCGCAGCGGCAGCATCAAGCGCCGCCATCGCCGCCAGCGCCTGCTGCACCGATTGCTCGGGCGTTTCGTGCGTCTGCATCACCACCAGCGCCGTTCCATCGGTGGCGGGCGCCGGCTGGATCAGGCTTTCGATCGAGACGCCGGCATCGCGCAGCGCGGCCGTGATATCGGCCAGCACGCCTGGCCGGTCGGCGACGGTAAGGCGGATATAGGCGTGGCCGTGCCGGGATTCCGGCCCCGCCGGGGCAAGCGTTGCCAGCGAATCCGCAGGCATGGCGAAGGCCGGGCCGTTTTCCCCACGGGCGATGTCGATCAGGTCGGCGGCGACGGCCGATGCGGTCGGCCCTTCGCCCGCACCACGGCCGGTGAACAGCAGGCGGCCGACAAAATTGCCGTCTGCCACCACTGCGTTCAGCGGCCCTTCGACGGCAGCCAGCGGATGCGCGAGTGGCACCAGCACCGGGCGCACGCGCTGCGCCAGCCGGCCATTGTTCACGTCGGCCATGCCGACGAGCCGCACCTTGTAGCCAAGTGCGGCTGCCTGCCGGATGTCGGCAAGCCGGATGTCGCGGATGCCGCAGATTTCGACCGCGTGGAAATCCGGCCGGCAGCCGAATGCGATCGCAGCAAGGATCGCCAGCTTGTGCGCGGCGTCGATGCCGTCGATGTCGAAGCTCGGGTCGGCCTCGGCGTAGCCCAGCCGCTGCGCGTCGGCCAGCACGTCTGCGAACTCCAGCCCCTCTTTTTCCATGCGGGTCAGGATATAGTTGCAGGTGCCGTTCAGGATGCCGGCCACCTGCGACAGCCGGTTGGCGGCCGCGCCTTCGCGCAGCCCCTTGATGACCGGGATCCCGCCGGCAACCGCCGCCTCGAATTTCAGCGGCGTTCCCGCGCGCTCGGCAAGGTCGGCCAATGCAAGGCCGTGGTGGGCGATCATCGCCTTGTTGGCCGTGACGAATGGTTTCCCGGCGGCAAGCGAGGCGCGCGCCAGCGTCAGCGCCGGGCCGTCGGCACCGCCGACCAGTTCCACCACCACATCGACGTCAGCGCGCTGGGCAAGCGCTGCCGCGTCGTCCTCCCACGCAAAGCGCGACAGGTCGATGCCGCGCTCGCGCTCGCGGTCGCGGGCGCTGACGGCGACCACGCGGATCGGTCGCCCGGCACGGCGGGCGATCAGGTCGGCGTTGGCATCAAGCAGGCGGACGACACCGGCACCGACCGTGCCGAGGCCGGCGATACCGACGCGGAGCGCGCCATCTGATGCATGACTGGAACTGGGCATTTCACTGCTCATGAAGGTTGGAACCTGTTCGACACGGCGAAAGGCCATGCCGGAAGTAGGCCAAGGGGGAAAGGCCGCGCCGGGCGCCGGATCGGGAAAAGGCGGCAACGATGCGCCGCCCTTTGCCCGCCTCAGCGTGGGCGTGGCAGGTTCGGGCCGAACGGGCGCGACTGCCCGGCCGGGCGATCACGCCGGGGCATCTGCGCCTGATAGGCAACCAGGCAATGTTCCGCGCAATAGGGAAATCCGGTGCTGACCGGCTGCCCGCAGAAATGGAAATCCGCTTCGTCGGGATGGCCGATCGGCCATTTGCAGATGCGGTCGTTCAGATCGAGCAGCGTGACCTTGGCACCCTTGGCGCGTGGCCGCGCAGCGGCAACCGGCGGCGACACCACTGCAACGGGCGGTGCAGCCGGCGCCGCAACCGGCTTTGGCGCAACCGGCGCGACAACGGGCGGCGGCGCCTCGGCCACCTTCGGCGCAGACGGCCGGACTGTTGCCGCTGCCGGTTCGGCAGGCTGTGGTTTCGCCTTGGCGCGGGCAGCCGGCTTCGGCGGCTTCGCGGACGCCCCTTCGGCCTTGGTGTCAGCGGACTTCAGTGGCGACGGCCGCGACGCAAGGCCCAGCCGGTGCGCCTTGCCGATCACCGCATTGCGGGTCAGGCCTTCGCCCAGCGTTTCGGCGATCTGGCTCGCCGAACGGCCTTCGCCCCAATATTGTTTCAGAAGCGCAATGCGCTCGTCGGTCCAGGCCATTCGTCGTCCGCTCTCTCTTCTGTTCCGTCGCTGCCAATGGCGGCGCTTGCAGGGTGCCCGGTTGCCGGATAGGACAGCCACCCACATGCAAGAGCCGCATTCCGCCCACGCTGCACAACCGCTGCTTCCGCAACCGGGGGCGCCGGTGATCCATGGCATCAACTGGATGGGAATACGCACGCTCTATTTGAAGGAAGTGCGCCGCTTCTTCAAGGTGCAGTTGCAGACCATCTGGGCGCCGGCCGCCACCACGCTGATCTTCCTTGCCATCTTCACCCTCGCGCTGGGGCGCGCCAAGGGCGAAATCATGGGCATGCCCTACTCCACCTTCCTGGCGCCAGGCCTCATCATCATGGGGATGGTGCAGAACGCATTCCAGAACAGCCTGTCGTCGATCCTGATCGGCAAGATGCAGGGCACCATCATCGACGTGCTGATGCCGCCGCTTTCCGCAGGTGAACTGCTGTTCTGCTATGCGGCGGGCGCCGTGACGCGGGCATGGGCGGTGGGTCTGGCGATCTGGGGCGCGATGCTGCTGTGGCCGGGCATCGATGTCAGCATTGCCAATCCGCTGCTGGTGCTGGCCGCCGGAACGCTTGGTGCGCTGCTGCTGGGGCTGATCGGCGTGCTGACCGGCATCTGGGCCGACAAGTTCGAGCATGGCGCCGCAGTCACCAATTTTCTGGTGCAGCCGCTGACCCTGCTTTCCGGCACCTTCTATTCGATCGCCGTGCTGCCGCCCGCCGTGCAGGCGATCAGCCGTGGGAACCCCTTCTATTACATGATCGACGGCTTCCGCGCCGGGTTCACCGGCCTGCCCGAAGCTTCGCCCGCGCTGGGGCTGGCGATCGTCGGCGTGCTTTGCCTGCTGCTGTGGCTGGTTGCGCTTCGCCTGCTGCAGACGGGGTGGAAATTGCGCGCCTGAACCGCTATAGCGCGCAGGGAAACGGCGGCTTTTTCCGGGCCGCCGTTTTCCGTTTTCGGGGTTGCACATCAAAAAATGCCGGCGCGCCCCTGCCGGCCCCACCACACGAGGTTCGCCATGACGATTTCCCCGCTGATGCCAGTCTATCCCCGTTGCGAGGTGGCGCCCGTCCGTGGGGAAGGCGCTTATCTGTTCGACGCGCAGGGCAACAAGTGGCTGGATTTCGCCAGCGGCATCGCCGTCAACCTGCTCGGGCACGGCCATCCGCACCTTACCAGCGCCGTGCAGCAGCAGGCGGCAACGCTGATGCACACGTCGAACCTCTATGGCTCGCCGCAGCAGCTTTCCGTCGCGGAACGTCTGGTCGCCAACACTTTCGCCGATACGGTGTTCTTCACCAACTCGGGCGCCGAAGCAGTAGAATGTGCGATCAAGACGGCGCGCGCCTATCACTATGCCGGCGGCAACCCGGAAAAGTTCCGCCTGATCACCTTTTCCAATGCGTTCCACGGGCGGACGCTCGCCACCATTTCGGCGACCGATCAGGAAAAGCTGCGCAAGGGCTTCGAACCGCTGCCCGACTGGTTCCATGTGGTCCCCTTCAACGACCTCGACGCGGTGAAGGCCGCGATCGATCCGTCGGTCGGCGGCTTCCTGCTGGAACCGATCCAGGGCGAAGGCGGTATCCGCCCGGCAACGCCGGAATTCCTGAAGGGCCTGCGTGCGCTGGCCGACGAACACGACCTGATGCTGGTGCTCGATGAAGTGCAGACCGGCGTCGCCCGCACCGGAACTCTGTTCGCGCACGAACAATATGGCGTCACACCCGACATCATGGCGGTCGCCAAGGGAATCGGCGGCGGCTTCCCCGTGGGCGCCTGCCTCGCAACCGAGCGGGCAGCGCGCGGCATGGTGTTCGGCACCCACGGCTCGACCTATGGCGGCAACCCGCTGGCGATGGCGGCGGTCAATGCCGTCCTCGACATCGTGACCGAACCCGCGTTTCTGGCGCAGGTCCGGCAGACGGCGGAACGGCTGCGTGCCGCACTCGAACAGATGATCCCCAACCACGATCTGTTCGCCGAAGTGCGCGGCATGGGCCTGCTGCTGGGGCTGAAGCTGAACGGCGACAGCCGCGCCTTCATGAGCCACGCCCGCAGCAATCACGGGCTGCTGACGGTGTCCGGCGGCGACAATGTGCTGCGGATCCTGCCGCCGCTGAACATCACCGAAGAACATATCCGCGAATGCGTGGACCGGCTGTCGGCCGCTGCCGCCAGCTTCCCGAACGGCGAGGCCGCCTGATGGCCGCCCGGCAACCGCGTAAACGCCACCTCCTGAACCTGTCCGACCTCGGCCCCGGCGGCCTGCGGCGGGTGCTCGACCATGCCCGCGCCCGCAAGGCCGCGCGCGCAGGGCTGCCGCACGGCGCAGTCGATCATGATGCCCCGCTTGCCGGGCATGTGCTGGCCAGCGTCTTCGAAAAGCCAAGCACCCGTACCCGGCTGTCGTTCGATGTCGCGATGCGGCAACTGGGCGGCGATTCGATCACGCTTGCCGCCGGCGACCTGCAACTGGGCCGTGGCGAAACGATCGAGGATACGGCGCGGGTGTTCTCGGGCTTCGTTGACGCGGTGATGATCCGCGCCAACCGCCACACCGACGTCGAGGCATTCGCCCGCATCGCCGATGCGCCGGTGCTGAACGGCCTGACCGATGTTTCGCACCCGTGCCAGATCGTCGCCGACCTGCTGACGGTCGAGGAAGCGCTGGGCCGCAGCGCCGAGGGCACGGTCTGGGCGTGGATTGGCGACGGCAACAATGTCTGCAACTCGACGATCGAGGCGGCTGGCCTGCTTGGCTTCTCGTTGCGGATCGCCTGCCCCGAGGGTTACGCGCCAGATGCGGGTTTCGTGGCGAAGGCGCGCGAACGCGGCGCCGCGATCGACATCACCACCGAACCGGCGCTGGCCGTTCGTGGCGCGAACGTCGTCGTCACCGACACATGGGTGTCGATGGGCGACACCGACGCCGAAAAGCGCCTGCGCGACTTTCACCCCTATCAGGTGACCGGGGCGCTGATGCAGCAGGCCGCAGCCGACGCGCTGTTCCTGCACTGCCTGCCCGCCCACCGTGGCGAGGAAGTGGAGGCAGGCGTGATCGACGGGCGGCAATCGGTCGTCTGGGCGGAAGCCGCCAACCGCGTGCACGCACAAAAGGCGCTGTTGCTGTGGGCGCTGGGCAAGCTCGGCTGATGCAGGAAGTTTCCGGCGACCGGATGCTGGGTTTCACGCTACCCGGTCGTGGCGCCCGTGGCAGGCTCGTGCGGCTGACCTCGGTGCTGGATGAAATCCTCGGCGCCCATGCCTACCCCGAACCGGTTGCCCGCCTGCTTGGCGAAACGCTGACGCTGACGGCGCTGCTGGGCGCGCTGCTGCGGCCCGAGGATGGGCAGGTGACGCTACAGGCCAAGGGCGAAGGCGGCCCGGTGAAACTGCTGGTGGCCGACTTCTCGGGCTGGGCGCTGCGTGGCTATGCGGCTCTCGATCTCGACCGCCGGTTTGCCGCGAACGACAGCGGCGAACGGGCGCTGGGCGCGATGCTGGGCAAGGGCCATCTGGTGCTGACCCTCGACCAGACTGCCTCTGCCGAACGGTATCAGGGCATCGTCGAGCTGGGCGATCGCTCGTTGCAGGCGGCGGCGCAGAATTATTTTGCCAACTCGGAACAGGTGCCGACCATGGTGCGGCTGGCGGCCCGTAAAACCGAAAGCGGCCATTGGCAGGCAGGCGGTCTGCTGGTGCAGCAACTGGCTCGCGCCGAAGAAGGCGGCATGCGCCTGCATCTGGATGGCGCCAACGCCGACTGGGAGCATGTCGCGACACTTGCCGGAAGCGTGACCGCCGACGAGCTGGCCGACCCTGCGCTGACCGAGGAAGACCTTCTGTGGCGGCTGTTCCACGCCGACGAAGTGCGCGTGCTGCCGGAACAGCGGCTGCACCGTGGCTGCCGCTGTTCCGTCGACCACATCCGCCATGTTCTCGAACAATTCCCCGAACATGAACGTGCGGAAATGCGCGGGCCGGACGGGCGCATCACAGTCGACTGCGAATTCTGTTCCCGGCAGTTCCAGATGCAGATCTGAACCAAGACGCCGGTGCCGCCACTACGGTGCCGCCGCACTGCAGCATTATTCTTTTGCGGCGCACAATTATTTTGCACGCCATTGCAATTTTGCAACAGTCGGAAACTGTTTTCACATACTGTGTCTTTTATGGTGTTGCCTGCCGTGTGGCGCGCAAGCAGTCTTCCTCCCGAGGAAAGAACGGGCTTTGCCCTGGGAGGAAAGATGCTGAACGGACTTCGTTTGTCGTGTGCAGTTTCCGCGCTGCTGGTTTCCACGGTCGCAACACCGGCGATGGCACAGGTATCGGCCGAGGGGCCGGCTCTGGCGGGCGACATCATCGTCACCGCCACACGGCGCGCGCAGCCACTTTCAGACGTTCCGATTGCCGTCAGCGCCATTTCGGCTGAACAACTCGGCAATTCCGGCACCACCGACATCCGCTCGTTGAACCAGCTTGCGCCGTCGCTGCTGGTGTCGGGCGCCAACACCGAGCAGGTATTTTCGGCACGGGTTCGCGGCATCGGCACGGTGGGCGAAAACCCCGGTCTCGAAAGCTCGGTCGCGCTGTTCGTCGATGGCGTCTATCGCAGCCGCACCGGCACCGGTCTGGCCGACCTCGGCGAAGTAGAGCGGATCGAAGTGCTGCGCGGCCCGCAAGGCACGCTGTTCGGGCGCAACGCTTCGGCAGGTCTCGTCAATGTCGTCACCAAAAAGCCCGCGTTCGAGAATTACGGCTATGTGAACGGCACCTACGGCAACTACAATCAGGTCAGGCTGGAAGGCGGCCTCAACTATGAGATCGTGCCCGGCAAGCTGGCGGGCAAGATCGAAGGGCTGTGGAACCGCCGCGACGGCTTTGTCGAAGACGTCGTCTCGGACCGCCGCTTCAACGACCGTAACCGCTGGATGGTGCGCGGCCAGTTGCTCTATGAACCCGACGACAATCTGTCGGTGCGGGTGATCGGCGACTACACGAAACAGCGCGAACATTGCTGCCGCCCCGGCATCGAGACGCCCAGAAGCCTCGTCCGCGACGCGCAGGGCTATGTATCGATCGTGCCGAACACGCTGATGCCGATCCTGCGCGGCCTTGGTTCGCAGATCGTCACCGGCGATCTGTTCAAAACCGCCGTCACACCGGGCCGCAACATGACCGCCAACGTCGATAGCTGGGGCGTGTCGGGCGAAGTCAACTGGAACCTCGATTTTGCCAAGCTGACTTCGATCACCGCCTACCGCGACTTCGAGAACACCTACGGGCTCGATTCCGACTTCAACAACCTCGATATTCTGGCCCGCACCGGCCAGAAAAGCCGGTTCCGCACCTTCAGCCAGGAACTGCGGCTGCAAGGCAACCTGTTCGACGACCGCCTCGACTGGCTGGTCGGTGGATATTACGCCGATGAACGCTATCGTTCCTGGGACGACGACATGCAGTTCGGGGCCGATTCCGAACGCTATGGCGACTGCCTGATCGCAGCCGCGCTAGCGCCGTCCACGGTCAACCCGTCGCTGCCGCGCTGCACCACGCTGCCGGCGGCCGTCTGGCCCGGCTATGCGGGGCTTGCAACGGCGCTTGGGGTGCCGCGCCTGCCCGGCTCCGGCGTCGGGCCGGGTTCCTATTTCCAGCACAACAGCCGCAACTATGCCTTCTTCACCCACAACGTCTTCGACATCATCGAGGACCGCCTCAGCCTGACGCTCGGCGCACGCTACACCAACGAGCGCAAGACGCTGGAATCCGCGTTCAACATGACGAACACGCTGTGCTCGGCGCTGCGCAACATCGGCAGCGTTGCGGCCGCCTATCCGTGCGCCATCAACGCCACGGCAGGCCCCGGCTTCAAGAACGGCGACGCCGGCACCGTGATCTCGGGCAGCAAGTGGACGGGAACCGCAGTCCTCAGCTGGAAACCGGCAGACGGCCTGATGGTCTATGCAAGCTGGGCGCGCGGCTACAAGGCGGGCGGCTACAACCTCGACACCTCCGCCCTCGATATCGTCTGCAACCCAGCCGTCGGAAGCGCCGCACAGCAGGCGGCCTGTGCAGCGCAACTCGCACGGCCGATCAACACCGTCGGCAACGCCCGGCCGGAAGCGGTCGACTTGCAGTTCGGCCCGGAATCGGTCGATTCTTATGAACTGGGCGCAAAATACTCGGTTCCAGGCTTCTCGGCCAACATCGCGCTGTTCCGGCAGGCCTTCTCGAACTACCAGTTGAACACCTACAACGGCGTCAACTTCGAGGTGACCAACGTGCAGGCCTGCCGCGACAGCCTTGGCGGCGCCGACACCGACAATTCCGCCACGACCGGCGCCTGCGCCAAGGATCGCCTGCAACCGGGCGTCATCTCCAAGGGTGTCGAGATCGAGTTCTTCGCCAGCCCGGTGAAGAACGTCGCGATCACCGGCGCCCTCACCTACCTCGACACCAAGTACCAGAAGGATCTGGTCGGCACCGACGGGCGGCCGCTGTCGCCGGTGCTGTTCCAGCTTCCGGGGCGGCAGGTTTCCAACGCCCCGCCGTATGTGGTCACCGGCTCGGTTTCGTGGACGCCCCCCATCGGCGACGGGCTGCGCGGCCTCGTCTACCTCGACTACCGCTTCCAGGACTCGACCAACACCGGCTCCGACCTCGACATGGAAAAGGTGCAGCAGGCCTATATGGTGTTCAACGGCCGTGTCGGCATCTCCAGCGCCGACCGCAAATGGTCGCTCGAACTGTGGGGCCAGAACATCTTCAACAAACACTACCAGCAGGTGGCCGCCGACATGCCGCTGCAAGGTTCGGGAACCTTCCGCGCCGTTGCCGACGGCCGGATCGCGTCGGCGAACCAGTTGTTCGTCATGTTCCCCGGCGAACCACGGACCTTTGGCGTCACCGGGCGGTTCCGCTTCTAGGCGGCCGATCCTGCGGAACAAACGGAAAGGGCGGGGGCGAAAGTCCCCGCCCTTTCCACGTCAGAGGTAGCGGCCGAACCAGCCAAGCATCTCGGCCCATGCCCCGCGGGCGGACGCCTCGTGATAGCTTGGGCGATAGTCGGCAAGAAAGCCATGATCGGCGCCCGGAAACACGCGCAACGCACTGCTGGAATGCGCCGCCGCCAGCGCCGCCTGCATCCGCTCTACGTCAGCCAGCGGAATGCCCCGGTCCAGTTCGCCGTAAAGGCCAAGCACCGGCGCCTGCAGATCGCCGACCAGATCGATCGGATGCCGGGGCTGCAACTGCGATGGCTTGCCAACCAGTTTTCCATACCAGGCGACACCCGCCTTCAGCTTTGGATTATGGGCGGCATAAAGCCATGTGATGCGCCCGCCCCAGCAGAAGCCGGTGATCCCCAGCCGCTTCGCATCGCCGCCGTCGGTTGCGGCAAAGGCAACCGTCGCATCGAGGTCCGCCATCACTTCGGCGTCCGGCACCCTGGCGACGATCGTCTGCACCAGCGTCTGGATATCGGCGACCCGCGTCGGGTCTCCGTATCGCTGATAGAGATCGGGCGCGATCGCATGATAGCCGGCGGCCGCCAGCCGTCGCACAATGTCGCGGATCCATTCGTGCAGGCCGAAAATCTCGTGCACCACCAGAACGACTGGGGCCTTCTTTCTGCCCGCCGGGCGCGCGCGATAGGCCTGCATGGCCAGACCGCCGGGCGCCGGAACGGAAACCATGCCTTCGACCAGCCCCTTGGCCGGCGTGCTGATCGCAGCCGCCGAAACCGGCCGGGCAGCCAGCGCATATCCGGTTGCAGCAACCACGCCCACCAGCGTCGCGCGCCGGTTCACGCCCTGCATCCTCACCCAGTTTTCCGTGTCGGAAAGACGGTCGGCCATATGTTCCTCCGTGGTTGGCGGGCAAAGAAACCGGCATCCGGGCTTCCGCTGGCGCCGCTCGTTGGATAAGGCACGGACGATCTGCTGCTGGCAAGGGGAGACAGCATGAAGTTCGGCACAGCCCAGACCGGCGTCGGTCACTCCGTCGAACGCGTCGAGGACGCGCGCCTGCTGACCGGAAGCGGCCGTTACACCGATGACCTGCAACTGCCCGGCATGGCCTATGGCACCACCCTGCGCTCGCCCTATGGCCATGCGGAAATCCGGTCGATCGACACCACGGCCGCCCGCGCGATGCCGGGCGTGCTGGGTGTCTGGCTGGGCGACGACATCGCCGAATATGGCGTTCTGCCCTGTGAAGTGCCTCTGTCGGCGCCGCACGAAACGCCCCGCCCGCTGCTGGCGCGGGGGCGGGTAAGGTTCGTCGGCGACGGTGTGGCGTTCGTCGTCGCTGAAACCCGCGAGCAGGCGCGGGCCGCCGCCGAGGCGATCAACATCGACTATGCCGAGCTTCCCGCCGTGGCGTCGATCGCGGCTGCAACCGCGCCGGGTGCCGCCCTCGTCTGGCCGGCGGCCGGTTCCAACGTCATATTCAACTGGCAGAACGGCGACTCCAGCGCCGCCGACGCCGCCATCGCATCGGCAGCGCACGTCACCCGGCTCGAGGGCGTGGTGCAGAACCGTGTCGCGCCCAGTTCGATGGAAGTGCGCGCGGCCGTCGGTCAATGGTCGGATGGTGACGGCTACACCCTGCACCTCGGCAGCCAGGGCGTCGCGTCGCTCAGGCAGTCGCTTGCGCGCAGGGTGCTGAACTGCCCGCCCGAGGAACTGCGCCTCGTCACCGGCGACGTCGGCGGCGGCTTCGGGATGAAATGCTTCCTCTATGCCGAATATGCGCTGGTGCTGATCGCCGCCCGCGCCCTCGGCAGGCCCGTCAAGTGGACGGGCGAGCGCGCCGACGCGTTCCAGTCGGATTCGCACGGGCGCGCGGCCGTCTCCAACGCGACACTCGCCCTCGATGCGGCGGGGCATATCCTTGCCCTCAAGGTCGAGACATGGTCCGACCTCGGCGCCTATCAGGCGCAGTTCGGTCCGGCGATCCAGACGATGGCGGGCGGCCGGATCATGGGCGGGGTCTATCGTGTACCGGCGATCCACAACGCCGTGCACGGCGTCATCACCAACACCACGCCGGTCGACGCCTATCGCGGCGCCGGCAAGCCGGAGGCGAACTACCTGATCGAGCGCTGCATCGATCTGGCTGCGGCCGAGCTCGGCATGGATGCGCTGCAGCTTCGCCGCAAGAACATCTTTCGCCATTTTCCGCATCGGACCGCAATGGGGCTGTCCGTCGAGCAGGGCAGCTTCGGCCGCGCGATCGATCTCGCCGTTGCCGCCGCCGCGGGTTTCGAGGCG
>NZ_DBNHFX010000152.1:0-19213 GCF_057137845.1 Sandaracinobacteroides sp.
TCGGTCTGCTCGGCGGTCAGCTTTTCCTGTTCGCGGCGCAATTCCATTTCTTCAAGGCGGCGCAGCGACCGCAGCCGCATGTTGAGGATCGCTTCGGCCTGCCGTTCGGTAAGCTGGAACGTCGCCATCAGCACGGGGCGGGGTTCATCCTCGGTGCGGATGATCCGGATCACCTCGTCGAGGTTCAGGAAGGCGATGATATAGCCCGCCACCAGTTCCAGCCGGTCGGCGATTTCGGCCAGCCGGTGCCGGCTCGCCTTGACCAGCACGTCCTGCCGATGGTCGAGCCAGGCCTGCAACAGTTCGCGCAGGCCAAGAACGCGCGGCGTCCGGTCGGGCAGGAGGACGTTCAGGTTGATCGATACCCGCGTTTCCAGATCGGTCAGCCGGAACAGGCTTTCCATCAGTTGTTGCGGATCGACGTTGCGCGAACGCGGCTCCAGCACCAGGCGGATTTCCGCATCCGATTCGTCGCGGATATCTTCCAGGATAGGCAGCTTCTTGTCGGCAATAAGCTGGGCGATCTGCTCGATCAGTTTTGCCTTCTGCACGCCCCACGGGATTTCACTGACGACGACCGACCATGTGCCACGGCCAAGGTCTTCCTGCGTCCAGCGCGCGCGCAGGCGGACGCTGCCGCGGCCGCTGGCATAGGCTTCGATCAGGCTTGCACGGGATTCGACGATGATGCCGCCGGTCGGGAAATCGGGGCCGGGCATCAGCGCCATCAGGTTCGCCAGATTGACCGCCGGGTCGTCGATCAGCAGCGTTGCGGCAGCAGCGATCTCGGCCACGTTGTGCGGCGGGATCGATGTGGCCATGCCAACTGCGATTCCGGTGGCGCCGTTCGCCAGCAGGTTCGGGAATGCCGCCGGGTAAACTTCGGGTTCTTCTTCCTCGCCGTTGTAGGTGGGCCGGAAGGCGACGGTGTCGTCGTCGACACCTTCCATCAGCAGGATGGCGGCGCGCGTCAGCTTGGCTTCGGTGTAGCGCATGGCGGCGGCATTATCGCCGTCGATGTTGCCGAAGTTTCCCTGCCCCTCGACCAGCGGGTAGCGCAGCGCGAAATCCTGCGCCAGACGCACCATCGCATCATAGACCGCAGTGTCGCCATGCGGGTGGTATTTGCCGATCACATCGCCGACAACGCGCGCGCATTTCTTGGGGGCGGATGCCGGGTCCAGCTTCAGCAGGCGCATCGCCCACAGCAGGCGCCGATGCACAGGCTTCAGCCCGTCGCGCACATCGGGAAGCGAGCGCGCGGTGATGGTGGACAGGGCATAGACGAGATAGCGTTCGGAAAGCGCCGCGTCGAACGGCGTTTCGACGATTCCCGGTTCGTCGATGGTGGTCATGCGCAAGCCTTAAGCGGCAAATATCTTCAGGGCAACGCCGCGACTGCCCGCGCCCGCAAAGCCTCCAGCCGTTCGGCGCACATTCTGTGGACGGCAAGGAAATGGCCGGTCAGCGCCAGTCCGAGGCTGATCTCGGGCGTTGTCGCGCCGCCTTCGTGCAGCAGGAATTGCGGCAATGGCAGCAGCTTCGCCTGCCAGGGCTGCCCTGCCGCCATGGAACGGCTTACGGCGCGGCCGCTCGTCGGGCTGACGTAGGCAAGATCGTCTGCCGGGCCGCCCAGCGCGCATACGCCAATGTCCAGCCCGAACCCGGATTCCTCAAGCAGCAGCAGTTCGTATCTTGCCAGCACGGCAAGCGCGTTCGTACGATCCATTCCGGCGGCAAGCCCGGCCAGCAGCGCGTCCAGCGCGACGGCCAGACGCGGGTTCGCCGCGCCTTCGGCCAGATTGGCTGCGGTCAGCGCCGACACATAGGCAAGAATGGCGGCAGCCCAGCCCTCGAACGCGATAAGCGCCCGGCTTTCCACCAGTTCCACGTTGGCCGCAGGCAGTTGCCCTTCGGTGCGTGCGCGCAACACCAGGTGCACGCGGTTTCCCGGTTGCAGCAGTGCGCGGCGGTTTCTGCTGCGCGCGCCAGTCACATAGCCAGCCAGCAACCCCTGACCAACCGAAAGAAACCGCACGACGGCACCGTTTTCCCCGTGCGGCAGGGCGGAAAGCACGATGGCCTCGCCGCTGAAATGCTGCATCGGGTGGCTGGCTCAGTCGACCCAGTCGAGGCCGAGGTCACGCCAGCTATGGCGATCTTCGGCCCAGCCCGGTTTGGCCTTGACGTGCAGGAACAGATGCACCCGCCTGCCCAGCAGGCTTTCCATTTCCACGCGGGCCGCTTCGCCGATGGCTTTGATCCGCGCACCGCGTGCGCCGACGACGATCGCCTTCTGGCTTTCACGGTCGACGAAGATCTGCGCGTGCACCGCCGCCGACCCGTCGCGGCGTTCCTCGAATTTCTCGCAGTGGACTGCTGTGGCATAGGGCAGTTCCTGCCCGAGTTGCAGGAACAGCTGTTCACGCACCAGTTCCGACGCCATCATTCTTGCCGGTGCGTCCGACAGTTGATCCTCGGGAAACAGCCATGGCCCGGCCGGCATCGCATCTGCCAGGGCGGCCTTCAGGTCGGGCACGCCGTCGCCCGATAGTGCCGACACCATGAACGTCTGCTCGAAGGCGCCGCTTTCGTTGGTCGCCGCCGCCAGCGCCAGCAGCCGCCCCTTGTCGGCGATATCGACCTTGTTCAGCACCAGCCAGCGCCTGCCGGGCCGCTGCGACAGCGATTCCAGAAGTTCGGCAACGGTTTCGCGCAGCCCTGCCTTCGCATCGACGATCGCAAGCAGGATATCGGCGTCGCTGGCGCCTTCCCAGGCATTGGCGACCATCGCCCGGTCCAGCCGGCGGCGCGGCGTGAAGATCCCCGGCGTATCGACCAGCAGCAACTGGGTGTCGCCCTGCATCGCAACCCCGGTCAGGCGCACACGTGTCGTCTGGACGCGCGGGCTGACGATCGCGACCTTCTGGCCGACCAGTGCGTTCACCAGCGTCGATTTGCCGGCATTGGGCGCCCCGATCAGGGCGACGACGCCACAGCGGGTTTGCGGTTCAGTCGGCATGGGCCTCCAGGAAAGCGCTTGCAGCGCGGGTTTCGGCTTCCTGCTTCGAGCCGCCCTCGGCCGAAACCGGCGGGAAGGTCAGGATTTCCAGCTCTACGCTGAAGCGCGGGTTGTGGTGCGGCCCACTGCGCCCGAGCAGGCGATAGACCGGGGATTTCAGGCTGTTGGCAGCTGCCCATTCCTGCAGACGCATCTTCGGATGTTTCGGCGCCTCGGACGAGGCTGTGGCGCCAGTCCAGTTCTGGCGGATCAGTGCCTCTGCGGCGTCCATCCCCTGATCGATGCAGACGGCGCCGATCAGCGCCTCCATCACATCGCCAAGGATGTTGTCGCTGTTGGCGCCGCCGTCGGAGCGGGCCTGCAAGCCAAGCAGCACCACGTTCTGCACCCCGATCCGGCGCGCAACGCCAGCGCAGCTTTCGCGGCTGACAAGCTGGTGGAAGCGGCGCGTCAGCTTGCCTTCGGGTTCGGTCGGGAAATCGTGGAACAGCCATTCGGCAACGACGAGGCCAAGCACCCGGTCGCCCAGAAACTCCAGCCGTTCATAGTTGGCGGGGCCGGCGCTTTTATGGGTAAGGGCCTGCCGCAGCAGCGCCGGGTTGGCAAACCGCAGCCCCAGCGCGTCTTTCGCCCATTGGGCAATGGCGTCGTCGCGGGGGGGGTCAGCCAATGCTCTGTCCGATCCGCTTCCAGCGGATGCCCTGCCCGGTGGAAAAGAAAACCCGCGAAGCGCGACCGATCACCTGATTTTCGGCAACCATGCCCATGCCGCCTGCCGATCTGGGCAGCCGGCTGTCGGCGCTGTGGTCGCGATTGTCGCCCAGCACGAAATAGTGGCCGGCGGGCACCGTTATCTCGGCCATGTCCGACAGCGGGCCGCTGCCGATCTCGCGGACGATATGGCCAGATTTTCCCGGCAGCATTTCGCGGCAAAGCCCATCACCAAGCGGCGCGCATTCGACCCGCTGCCCATTCAGGAACAACAACCCGCCCTGCATGGCGACGCGCTCGCCCTCTCGTGCGATCATGCGCTTCACATAATCCTGACCGTCGGGTGAAACGAAGACGATCACGTCTCCGCGCTCTACGGGGCGGCTCGCGATCCGGCGGCCGGGTGTTCCCTCTCCGGCGCCGGGCGGCTGCGCCAGCGGCAACGACGCCAGGGTCCAGCCATAGGCTGCTTTGTTCACCAGTACATAATCGCCAACCTGCAACAGTGGCGACATCGAGCCAGAGGGGATGATGAACGGCTGCACGATGAATGTGCGAACCAGAAGCGCGCCCACGATCGCCACACCCGCAAGCTTCAGGAAACTGGCGACGCGCACCAGCAGCCGTTCGCCCGATTGCCGGTGGGCAAGGCGGACGGCATCGGGCACCGGCGATCGCGCTTCTGTAAGGGGGCTACCCTTTTGCATGGGTTTCGGCGTGGCCCGTCGAGTGCGTCGCTGTCAAGTCCGGGCGTGGTGCGGAAGCCCCTCGCGCCGGAAGACGAAAATGCCTAGGAAGACACCATGCTTCCACATAAGAGTTCCGCCTGGGCTGCCCTTCGCGCGCTCGCCAGCCGGCCCGCCCCCCGTATCGCCGATCTGTTCGATGCCGAACCCGGCCGGCTTGCGGCCATGGCCCACCATGTCGACGGCATCTACTTCGATTTCAGCAAGCTTCCGCTGTCAGCGGCGCATGTCGAGGCAATGCTGGAACTCGCCTTGGCCGCCGACCTTTCGGCGTGGCGGGCGCGGCTGGCATCCGGCGGGCAGGTAAATCCGTCCGAGGGGCGCGCCGCCACCCACATGGCGCTAAGAGATCCGGCAACGCGGGGCGGGCTGCACGATGTCCTCGCCATGGCCCGGAGGGTCCGCTCGGGCGGGTTCGGCGATATTCGCCATGTCATCCACATCGGCATCGGCGGTTCGGCCCTGGGGCCACAGCTTCTGGTCGATGCGCTGGGCCGTGGCGCAGACGGGCCGCAGGTACATGTGGCCGCGAACATCGACGGCGCGGCGCTGGCGCAGGCATTTTCCGCATGCGACCCGGCGCACACGCTGCTGATCGCCGTTTCCAAGACGTTCACCACCCAGGAAACGCTGACCAATCTGCAAACGGCGCTTGGCTGGCTGCGGCAGTCCGGCATTGCCGATCCGCTGTCGCGGGTGATCGCCGTGACTGCCGCCCCGGCGCGCGCCACGGCCGCCGGTATAGATGCGATCCTGCCGTTCGCCGAAACCGTGGGCGGGCGATATTCGCTGTGGTCGGCGGTCGGGCTGCCGCTGGCGATCCGCGCCGGGCCGGACAGTTTCACTGCACTCCTCGATGGTGCCCACGCGATGGACGGGCATTTCATGCACACGCCTTTCGCAGCGAACGTGCCCGTGCTGGCGGCGATGGCGGATGTCTGGCTCGCCTGCCACGCATCGCACCCGACGCGCGCGATCTTTGCCTATGACGAGCGTCTGCGGCTGTTGCCGGCCTATCTCCAGCAACTCGAGATGGAGAGCAACGGCAAGTCGGTCGCGCGGGATGGAACGCCGCTGCCGTTCAATACGGCAGCAATAAGCTGGGGCGGCACCGGCACCGACGCGCAGCACGCGGTGTTTCAGTTGCTGCATCAGGGAACCCACGCCGACCCGATCGAGTTCGTTGCCACGATCCGGCCCGGCCATGACCTCAGCCCGATCCACCACCGGCTGTTGCTGGCGAACTGTTTTGCGCAGGGCGCGGCCCTGCTGAAGGGGCGGACAAAGGCCGAAGCGCTGGCCGACTCCGGTGCAGACGAAACATTGGCCAGCGCGCGGAGCTTTCCCGGCAATCGCGGCTCGACGACGATCCTCATCGACGAGCTTACGCCGCGCCGCCTTGGCGCGTTGCTGGCCTTCTACGAAGCGCGGACCTTCTGCGCCGGCGTGCTGATGGGGGTGAACAGCTTCGACCAGTGGGGCGTGGAACTGGGGAAAGCGGTGGCCAACCGGCTGGCAGAAGGCGACACGCAGGGCTTCGATCCATCGACCGACGCGTTGATGCGGGCAGCAGGGCTGGGTCTGGCGAACCGGTAGCCTGCGCCGGTCAGGCCGGCAGGCCCAGCGCCTGCAAATCCGCCGTCAGCGTTTCGGCGTTCCGGAAGTGGTGCGCGTGCCAGCCCGCCGCGCGCGCCGCCTCGACGTTTGCTGCATTGTCGTCGATGAAGATGGCGTGGCCTGCGCCCAGCCCGAAGCGCTGCTGCGCCAGTGCATAGATCGCCGGGTCAGGCTTCACCAGCTTCTCGCGGCCCGAGACGACGATGTCGCTCAGGTGGTCGAAGATGGGGGCCGACGGGCGGAACATGTCCCAGAATTCGGCCGAGAAGTTGGTGATCCCGTATTGCCGCACACCGGCGGCCGCCAGCCGCGAAACGATTTCATGTGTTCCTGCTACCGGGCCGGGGATCGTTTCCATCCAGCGCGGGCCATAGGCGGCGATCAGGTCGGATTCGTCGGGAAACAACGCCATGAGTTCCGCCGAGGTTTCAGCGAACGGACGGCCGGCATCATGCTGGAAATGCCAGTTCCGGGTGACGACGTTGGCAAGAAACCAGTCAAGCCGCGCCGGGTCGGCGATCAGCTTGGCATAGAGATAGCGTGGATCCCAGTCATAGAGGACGTGGCCCACGTCCCATACAACGGCCAAAGGCCACACCGCTGCCTGCTGGCAGGGCGCGGCCGCCGGCTTCACCACGGGCTGATTGTCAGCCCTGACGCGCCTTGAAGCGGCGGTTGGTCTTGTTGATGACGTAGGTGCGGCCACGGCGGCGAATGACGCGGTTGTCGCGGTGCCGCCCCTTGAGCGACTTCAGGCTGTTGCGGATCTTCATGGTTTTACCCCAGGGGAATTCGAATAGCGAGGGCGGCGATTAGGGCGGCAACGCGACCAAGTCAAGCCGTCAGGCGCTTCTTTGCAGGGGCGCAGACGGGCTGCTAGGTGCTGTTTCCGCTATGGCCATCACCATCAACTCTGCCTTCGATTCGGGCAATATCGAACTGCTCGAAGCGCTTGGCCCCGCGCATTTCCGCCTGAAGATCCGTATCGATGCGGGCGGCGAATTCTTCCAGTGGTTCCACTTCCGCCTGTCCGGCGCCAGAGGTGTCCCAGTCCGGCTGGACATCGTCGGGCTGGAACAGTCCGCCTATCCGGGCGGCTGGCCGGGCTATCGCGCCCGCATCTCGGACGATCGCAAACACTGGCGCCAGGCCGATACAGGCTATGACGCCGCAGCCGAAGGCGGCACGCTGACGATCACCGTCACGCCCACGGCAGACAACCTCTGGTGCGCATATTTCGCGCCTTATTCGATGGAGCGCCACCACGACCTGATTGCGCGCACGGCGCAGCATCCGGGTGTCGTGGCAAGGGTGCTTGGAACTTCTCTCGACGGCCAGCCGATCGACTGCCTGGAAATGGGCGATGGCCCGCGCAAGGTCTGGCTGTTCGCCCGCCAGCACCCCGGCGAGAGCATGGCCGAATGGTGGATGGAAGGTGCACTTGCCGAACTGACCGATCCGTCGTCGCCGGTCGCGCGGACGTTGCTTGCCAAAGCGCGGCTGCACATCGTCCCGAACATGAACCCCGACGGTTCGAGGCGCGGCCATCTGCGCACCAACGCCGCCGGTGCAAACCTGAACCGGGAATGGGCCAATCCCACGGCCGAACGCTCGCCGGAAGTGCTGGCCGTCCGCAACCGGATGGATGAAACGGGCGTCGATTTCGCGCTGGACGTGCATGGCGACGAAGCCCTGCCGCACGTATTCATCGCCGGCTTCGAGGGGATTCCCTCGATCGGCAAGCGGCAACTGGAACTGCTGGATCGCTATCAGGCACAGTTGCTGCTGCACAGCCGCGATTTCCAGCGCCGTGTCGGCTATGCGGTTTCGGCGCCGGGCAAGGCCAACCTGACGATGGCGACAAATCAACTGGCGGAACGCTTTGGCTGCGTGTCGGCTACGCTGGAGATGCCATTCAAGGACGCCGAAGATCTGCCAGCCCCGGATACCGGCTGGTCGCCCGGAAGGTCGGGCACGCTTGCCCGCGCATGCCTTGCAGCGCTTGCTGATGTCATAGACGAACTACGCTAGGGAATATACTGAAATCATGTCGCAACTTGTTCTTATCCGCCATGGTCAGTCTGCGTGGAATCTGGAAAACCGCTTCACCGGCTGGTGGGACGTGAACCTGACAGCGAAGGGCGTCGAGGAAGCGCGCGCCGCAGGCGCCGCGATGCAGGCGGCTGGCTTCGAGTTCGACGCCTGCTTCAGCAGCATGCAGTCGCGCGCGATCCGGACGCTCAATCTCGTCCTTGAGGAGATGGGTTCGCTCTGGCTGCCAGTCACCAAGGACTGGCGCTTCAACGAGCGGCATTACGGTGGGCTGACCGGGCTGGACAAGGCCGAAACCGCCGCCCGCCATGGCGATGCGCAGGTGAAGATCTGGCGTCGCAGCTTCGATGTTCCGCCTCCGCCGCAGCAGAAGGGGGCGGAATATGACGTGTCGGCTGACCGGCGTTATGCCGGGCTGGCGGTGCCGGCGGCCGAAAGCCTGAAAGACACCATCGAACGGGTGCTGCCCGCCTATGAGGAACTGGTGCTTCCGGCGCTGCGGGCCGGGCGGCGGGTGCTGATCGCAGCGCACGGCAACTCGTTGCGGGCGCTGGTGAAACATCTGTCGGGCATTTCCGACGACGAGATCGTCGAGTTCGAGATTCCGACGGGTGTGCCGATCGTCTATACGCTGGATGCCGGGCAGAACGCTGTCGGTCGCCAGTTCCTGCCGGTCGGCTGAGCGCTTGCCAACAAAGGTTCGGCACCTATAGAGCAGCGGTCCGGGCAGCATGCGGCGGGCCGGGCAGTCACGACGCGCAGCAATTTTCGGGGACGGGCAAGTGACGATTCACGTTGGTGTCATCATGGGAAGCGCCTCGGACTGGGAGACGATGCGCCACGCCTGCGACATGCTGTCGGCGCTGGGCGTCGCGCACGAGGTTCGCATCGTCTCGGCGCACCGGACGCCGCGCCGCATGGTTTCCTATGCCGAAGGCGCCGCCTCGCGCGGCCTGAAAGTGATCATTGCGGGCGCCGGCGGCGCGGCGCACCTGCCGGGTATGGTTGCCAGCCTCACCCATCTGCCGGTGCTGGGCGTGCCGGTGCAGTCGGCTGCGCTTTCGGGGCAGGATTCGCTGCTGTCGATCGTGCAGATGCCGGCGGGTGTGCCGGTTGGCACATTGGCGATCGGGCGGGCAGGGGCGGTGAACGCCGGGCTTCTGGCTGCCTCGATCCTTGCAACAGCGGACGAAGGCCTGAGCCAGCGGTTGCAGGCGTGGCGGCAGGCCCAGACCGACAACGTCGCCGACAGCCCTGCCTGATGCGGATCGCACCCGGAGCAACCATCGGAATATTGGGCGGCGGGCAGTTGGGCCGCATGCTGGCTCTGGCGGCGGCGCCGCTCGGGTATCGCGTCCATGTGTTCGCGCCCGAGGGAGAACTGGTGGCGGCCGATGTCGCCGCAGGTTTCCTCCGCGCCGACTATGACGACCGCGAAGCGCTCGCGGCGTTTGCCCGGACGTGCGACGTCATCACCTACGAGTTCGAGAATGTGCCTGCCGACGCCGTCGCGTTTCTGGAGGGGCTGAAGCCGGTGCGCCCCGGTTCGGCTGCGCTGAAGGTTTCCCAGGACCGTCTGTCGGAAAAGCGGTTCGTTACGGGGCTTGGCGGGCGGACTGCGCCGTTCCGCGCCGTCGATACGCTGGAACAACTGCACGAAGCGCTGGGCGAACTGGGCGCGCCCGCGATCCTGAAAACGCGGCGCTTCGGCTATGACGGCAAAGGCCAGAGCAGGATCGACACCTCGGCCAGCGCCGAAACCGCGTTGCAGGACCTCGGCGGGCAGCAACTGATTCTGGAGGGGTTCGTCCGCTTCGCGTCGGAATTTTCGATCATCGTTGCGCGCGGGGTGGACGGCAGCGAAGTGCATTATCCGGCATGCCAGAACCACCACGAGGACGGCATTCTGGCCGAATCGCGCGTGCCCGCAACCGGCCTTCCGCCCACCCACATCGAAGAGGCAACCGCCCTTGCCGTGCGGATCGCCGATGCTCTGGGCTATGTCGGTGTTCTCGCCTGCGAATTTTTCGATTGCGCGGACGGCCCCGTCTTCAATGAAATGGCGCCGCGCGTTCACAACAGCGGTCACTGGACGATCGAGGGCGCGCGGACATCGCAGTTCGAACAGCATGTGCGCGCGATCTGCGGCCTGCCGCTGGGGCCGGCCGGCCTTGTCGCGCCGCAGGTGGTGATGCGGAACCTGCTGGGCGACGACGTGGCCCGCTGGGTCGATATTCTGGCGGACCCGACAGCGCACCTCCACCTCTATGGCAAGCGCGATGCGCTTCCCGGCCGCAAGATGGGGCACGTCACCTACATCACGCGCTGAGGTTTTTCGGCGGCTGGGTTTGCGTCGCATTTTCACTCACCGCCGGGTGTAAAATCTGCTATCCTTCGTGCTCGAAGGGAAGGAGAACAGCATGCGCAACCATGCAATCCTTGGGGCGGCTCTGTTGGCGTCGGGCTTTCTTGCTGCACCGTCGAATGCCGCGATCAGCATCGTCGGGGGCGGCTTGGGGCGTGAGTGCTTTCTGGCGGCCGAACTGAAGCGCGACACGCGCGAAGGCCTGACGACCTGTTCGCGCGCACTGGAGGAGGCGTTACCGCTTCGGGACCGGGCGGCGACGCTGGTGAACCGGGGCATCGTCTATATGCAGGCCCGCAATCTGGAAATGGCGATGCAGGATTATCGCGCCGCGATCCGGATCGAGCCCAAGCTGGCCGAGGCGCACGTCAATCTGGGGATCGCGCTGCTGCATCGCGGCGGGCGCGACCGCGAGGCAATCGACGAGCTGACGCAGGGGATCGGCATGAACCCCTCGCGGCTGGAGGTTGCCTATTATATCCGGGCGATCGCCTACGAGATGGTCGGCGATGCGCGCGCCGCGTTCGATGATTACAGCGCCGCCGCCGCCGCAAGGCCCGGCTGGGACGAGCCGCTGGAACAACTGAAGCGGTTTTCCGTCGAGCGCCGCAAACTCGGGCGGGGATAGGTCCGGGCGGCAACCGGCGCCGATGAACTGAAAAGGGGCCGGTTTCCCGGCCCCTTTCCTTGCGCTTCGCGGCTTTGGCTACCTCAGGCGGCTTTGCCTTCGATCAGTTCGGCGTCCTCGCTGATCTCCACCTTGCGCGGCTTCTTGTGCTCGGGCACCTCGCGCTGGAGTTCGATGTTGAGGAGACCGTTCTCGAACGATGCACCGGTCACCTTGATGACGTCGGCCAACTGGAAGCGGCGCTCGAATGCGCGCTTGGCGATGCCGCGATGCAGGAAGGTGCGCTCGGCTGGCTGCGCCTCGTCGGCGGCCTTGCCCGAGATCACCAGCGTGTTTTCCTGCACGGTGATGTCAAGCTCGGCACGCGAAAAGCCGGCCACGGCCATGGTGATGCGATAGGCGTCGTCGCCCAGCTTCTCGATATTGTAGGGCGGGAAGCTGACATCGCCTTCGGCGGCGCGCGCCACGCTTTCGATCAGCCGGTTGAGATTCTCGAAACCGACCGACGAACGCAGGAAGGGGGTGAAGTCGAAATTGGAACGCATGTTGTCCATCCTTTCAAAGCAACGGATTTCAGTTTGCCCGCCATCGTGGCCGGGCAGTGCGAACACAGCCCCTCGTCAGGCTGCTGCGTTTGCACTGTTGCATTTGGGGCACTGTCTGGCGGTTTCAAGGGGCCGGTTTTCCTTGCACATGCAGGGCAGGCTTCCCTAATGGGGCGCGAAGGCGCCTTGGCGCCGGGCTTCGTGCCGAAAGGCACCACGCATAACGGGCAGACGACCAGCGCATGACTTCGACCGCCGATATCCGATCCGCATTTCTTGGCCATTTTCAGGGCGCCGGCCACAGCATCGTGCCGTCCGCACCGCTGGTGCCGCAGAATGACCCGACGCTGATGTTCGTCAACGCGGGCATGGTGCCGTTCAAGAATGTCTTCACCGGGCTTGAAAAGCGCCCTTACAGCACGGCGGCCTCCAGCCAGAAGTGCGTGCGCGCAGGCGGCAAGCACAACGACCTCGACAATGTCGGCTATACCGCGCGTCACCATACCTTCTTTGAAATGCTGGGGAATTTTTCCTTTGGCGACTATTTCAAGGAACGCGCGATCGAACTTGCCTGGAGCCTGCTGACGGGAACCTTCGCGCTTCCGAAAGACCGGCTGCTGGTGACCGTCTATCACACCGACGACGAAGCCCATTCGCTGTGGAAGCGCATCGCCGGCCTGCCAGACGATCGCATCATCCGCATCGCAACCAGCGACAATTTCTGGTCTATGGGCGATACCGGCCCGTGCGGTCCCTGTTCGGAAATCTTCTTCGATCACGGCGCCCACATCGCAGGCGGCCCCCCCGGAAGCGCCGACGAAGACGGCGACCGCTTCGTCGAGATCTGGAATCTGGTGTTCATGCAGTTCGACCAGCAGCCGGACGGAACGCGTCTCGATCTGCCCAAGCCGTCGATCGACACCGGCATGGGCCTCGAACGGATCGCGGCCGTTCTGCAGGGCACGCACGACAATTTCGGCATCGACCTGTTCCGCCAATTGATCGGCGAATCCGCGTCGCTGACCAGAACCGACCCTGATGCGCCCTCGACCCGCGCCTCGCATCGGGTGATTGCCGATCACCTGCGCGCTGCGGGTTTTCTGGTGGCCGATGGTGTGCTGCCTGCAAACGAAGGGCGCGGCTATGTGCTGCGCCGGATCATGCGCCGCGCCATGCGCCACGCGCATCTGCTGGGAGCATCCGAACCGCTGATGCACCGGCTGGTGCCGTCGCTCGTCAGTGCGATGGGCGGCGCATTCCCCGAACTGGTGCGCGCGCAACCGCTGATCGCGGAAACCCTGAAGCTTGAAGAAACCCGCTTCCGGCAGACGCTGGACAAGGGTCTGAAGCTGCTGGACGAAGCAACCGCAGGCCTGAAGCCGGGCGCCACACTGCCGGGCGACGTCGCGTTTCGCCTCTATGATACCTATGGCTTCCCCTATGATCTGACAGAAGACGCACTGAAGGCGCAGGGCCTGCACGTCGATCGGGCAGTCTTTGAACAGTCGATGGCCGAACAAAAGGCGCGCGCACGCGCGGCATGGGCCGGAAGCGGCGCCAGCGCCACCGACAGCCTGTGGTTCGATCTGGCGGAACGGCTGGGGACGACCGATTTCATCGGCTACGCTGCAACACAGGCGCAGGGCGAAATTCTGGCGATCTTGAAGAACGGCGCCGAAGTCGAAGCCGCAAAGGCTGGTGACGAAGTAACCATTCTCGTGAACCAGACGCCGTTTTATGCCGAATCCGGCGGGCAGGTGGGTGATACCGGCACGATTGCGGCGGGCGATGCACGCTTTGTCGTCGTCGACACGCAAAAGCCGCTGGGCAAGCTGCATGCGCATGTCGGCCGTCTGGCGTCTGGCGTGCTGAAGGTCGGCGACGTCGTCGACCTCGTGGTCGATGCCGACCGCCGCGCCGCCATTCGCGCGAACCATTCGGCAACGCACCTGATGCACGCGGCCCTTCGCAGGGTGCTGGGCGGCCATGTGGCGCAAAAGGGATCGCTGGTCGCGGCAGACAGACTGCGCTTCGACTTTTCGCACCCCAAGGCGCTGACGGTCGCCGAAATCAGCGCCATCGAGCAGCAGGTGAATGCCGAAATCCGCGCCAATCAGGCGGTTTCCACCCGGCTGATGACGCCGGATGCCGCGATTGAAGCCGGGGCGCTGGCGCTGTTCGGCGAAAAATACGGCGACGAGGTGCGGGTGCTGTCGATGGGCCGCGCCGAAGACACCGGCCGGTCCTATTCGGTCGAACTGTGCGGCGGAACCCATGTGCAGGCTACGGGCGACATCGCGTTGTTCCGCATTCTTTCGGAATCGGCGGTATCGTCGGGCGTGCGCCGGATCGAGGCCCTGACCGGCGAAGCGGCGTTGCAGCATCTCTCCGGGCAGGAAGCGCTGCTGAAGGCGGCGGCGGCTGCGCTTCGCACCCGGCCGGAAGAACTGCCCGAACGGGTTGGTGCGCTGGCCGACAGCGTGAAAAAGCTCGAACGGGAACTGGCTGAAACCAAAAAGGCGCTGGCGCTTGCCGGGCCGG
This sequence comes from Sandaracinobacteroides sp., assembly GCF_057137845.1. Classification (NCBI taxonomy): domain Bacteria; kingdom Pseudomonadati; phylum Pseudomonadota; class Alphaproteobacteria; order Sphingomonadales; family Sphingosinicellaceae; genus Sandaracinobacteroides; species Sandaracinobacteroides sp. The sequence goes on from NZ_DBNHFX010000152.1 coordinate 14,228, forward strand.
CCAAGGCGGGCGCCGAGGCCGAGCAGATCGGCAATGCAGGCTTCATCGGCCAATTGCTGCAAGGCGTCGAGGCAAAGGCGCTGCGCGGCCTCGTCGACGAAGCCAAGGCGCGGCTGGCATCGGGAATCGCTGTCGTGGTGGCGGTGAACGAAGGCCGCGCGGCGATTGCGGTTGGCGTGACCGACGATCTGGTGGCCACGCTGTCGGCCGTCGATCTGGTGCGCGCAGGCGTTGCGGTGCTGGGCGGGCAGGGTGGTGGTGGCCGGCCCGACATGGCGCAGGGCGGCGGCCCCGATGGCGTCCGTGGCGATGAAGCGATAGCAGCCGTCAAGGCGGCAGCCATGGCCGGGCTGGGCGTCGCGGCCTGACCATGGCGACGCAGTCGGTTCAACCGGCCGCACTTGTGCCATTTGCCGGGGCCACCCCGCGTATCGCCATCATCGACATCGGGTCGAATTCGGTAAGGCTGGTCGTTTACAACGGCCTTGCGCGTAATCCGGCAGCCCTGTTCAACGAAAAGGTGATGGCCGGGCTTGGCCGCGGGCTGGTCGATGGCCGGGAACTTACGGCGCAGTCGATGGATGTTGCCGTCGCGGCGCTGGCGCGGTTCGCGCTGCTGTGCGAAGCGATGGCTGTCGACAGCGTTCGCATTGTGGCGACTGCGGCCGTTCGCAACGCCCGCAATGGCCCGGCCTTCGCTGCCCGCGTCCTGCAGGAAACCGGGCTGGCGATCGAAATCATCGATGGTGAAACCGAAGCGCGCGGTGCCGCGCTGGGCGTGATCGCCGGAATCCCCGACGCCGACGGCATCGTCGGCGATCTGGGTGGCGGCTCGCTCGAACTCGCGCGGGTTCAGAACGGCGAAATCCACGAACGCCTGTCGCTGCCGTTGGGCGCGATCGGGCTTGATCTTGCCCGCAAAGCGGGCCGTCCAGCGCTGGTGCAGTCGATCGATGAAGGCCTGAAGCGCCTTGACTGGGCCGATGTCGGGCATGGGCGGCCATTTTATGCGGTTGGCGGCAGTTGGCGGGCGCTGGCGCAACTGCACATGCACATGTGCGACTGGCCGCTGCCGGTGATCCATCAATACCGGATGCCGGTCGATGCGGCCGATCGGCTGGTCCGCAGCCTCGCGCATTATTCCGTCAAATCCTTGAAGGCCATTCCGTCGATATCGTCGTCGCGGGCACCGCAACTGCCGGGCGCGGCCGCACTTTTGCGCGCCGTGACCCGCCGGTTCCAGAGCGAGAGCATCGTCGCCTCGGCGTTCGGACTTCGCGAAGGGCTGCTGTTTCAGGCGCTGCCAGCCGATGCCCGGCTGGAAGACCCGCTGCTGGCTTCGGCCCGCGATTCGGCGTTGCGTTCGGGGCGCTTCTCGGATGGCACCGATGGTGCAGCGGGCGACGCGCTGCTGGCCTTCAGCGACGGGCTGTTCGCCGGGGAAACCGCATCGCTTCGCAGGCTCCGCCATGCGGCCTGCCTGTTGGCCGATACATCGTGGCGCGCCCACCCCGACATGCGCGCAGAAGACGGGATGGACCGCGCCCTGCATGGAAACTGGGTTGGCATAGATGCTGCCGAACGCGCCATGCTGGCGAACGCGTTGTGGGTGGTGAACGGCGGCGCGTCGTCGGGGCCGCACGAACAGTTGCTGGGGCGGCTGGCGACTGATGAACAACTGGCGCTGTCGCGGCGGTGGGGCCTGACATTGCGGCTGGGTCAACGCCTTGGCGGCGGGGTTGCGGTAATCCTCGCGCAAGCCCGGCTGGAACGCAGGGCAGACGGCGAAACCCTGTCGCTTATCCTTCAGCGCGACGTTTCGGCGCTCTACGGCGAGGCCGTGGCGCGCCGTCATCGGCAACTGGCGGAAGCGCTGGGGCTTCGGCCGGAACTTCTTCTGGCACCGTAGCGTCGTCGGGCGCCGGTTCGCGTTCCAGCTCGCGCATCCGCATCCGGCCGCCCCTGACCGAGAACCCAAGCCGCCCATCGACCAGCGCCAGCGCGTCCTTGCCGAACTGTTCGTAGCGCCACCCTTGCAGGATCGACAGCCCCTCGCGCACACCGCCCGCCAGCATCTCCATATCCTCGGAACGCGCGATCAGCCGTGGGGCGACGCCTGCCTCCTTGGCGCGGACTTTCAGCAGCAGTTTCAGCAGATCAGCCACCAGCGACGCATCAGACGACAATCCGGGCCGGTGATCGCGCGCGGGCATTTCCTCGTCGGAAAGCGGTGCGGCGGTGGCGATCGCAGTCAGCATGCGCTGGCCGATGTTGTTGGTGGCCCAGGCCTGCGAAAGCCCACGCACGCGCGCCAGATCCGACTGCGTGGCCGGTGGGGCCGCCGCGATGTCGGCCAGCGTTTCGTCTTTCACGATGCGCCCGCGAGGAACGTTCTTGGACGCCGCTTCCTGTTCGCGCCAGCGCGCCAGCGCCTTCAGCCGGCCCAATACTTCCGGCTTGCGGTTGGGCAGTTTCAGCCGCTGCCAGGCAGTATCAGGGTTGGCGGTATAGCAGGCGGAATCGCACAGGCGGGCCATTTCTTCGTCCAGCCACTGGCCGCGCCCGGTTTTGCGCAGTTTCGCCAGCATCTTCGGGAACAGATCGGACAAATGGGTGACATCGCCGATCGCATAGTGGATCTGGCGTTCGGAAAGAGGCCGTCGCGCCCAGTCGGTAAAGCGGGCGCCCTTGTCGACCTGATGTCCGGTAAAATGCGCGACGAGGTTGGCATAGCTTACCTGTTCGCCCATCCCCAGTGCCATTGCCGCCACCTGCGTATCGAACAGCGGCGCCGGCACTCTGCCGGTCAGGTTGACGAAGATTTCGATGTCCTGCCCGCCGGCATGCATCACCTTCAGCAGCGAATCATCCGCCAGCAGTGTCAGGAACGGCGACATGTCCAGCCCGTCGGCCAGTGGGTCGAAGGCGAACGCATCTTCGGCACTTGCCACCTGCACCAGGCATAATTCCGGATAATAGGTGTTCTCGCGCATGAACTCGGTATCGACGCATATGGTGTCGTGGGCCTTCAGGCGCTCGCACAGCACGGCGAGAGTTTCTGAGTCGTTTACCAGCGGGTGAATCTGCATGATTCCCGATAGCGAAGCGGCGCGCGCTTGACAAAAGGGGGTGCTTGGGCCTTCACCCCCTCGCCATGACCAACACCCAATCTCACGCTTACCGTACGCATGATTGCGGCGCCCTCAACATCGTCCATGTCGGGCAGAATGTCCGGCTTTCGGGCTGGATCCACCGCAAGCGTGATCACGGCGGCGTGCTGTTCATCGACCTGCGCGACCATTACGGCCTGACGCAGTTGGTGGCGGCCGCCGGATCGCCGCATCTTGAACTTCTGGAGCGGCTTCGCGTTGAATCGGTGGTGACGATCGACGGCGAAGTGGTCGCCCGTTCGGAATCGACGATCAACCCCACCTTGCCCACCGGCGGCATCGAGGTGCGCGTGCGGGCCGTGACCGTGCAGTCGGAAGCGGCCGAACTGCCGCTGCCCGTCGCCTCGGAAGCGGATTATCCCGAAGACATCCGTTTGCGTTACCGGTTCCTCGATCTGCGCCGCGAACAGATGCACCGCAACATCCTGCTTCGATCGAAGGTGATCGCTTCGCTTCGCCAGCGGATGCAGGAACAGGGCTTCATCGAATATCAGACGCCGATCCTGACGGCGTCGTCGCCGGAAGGCGCGCGCGACTTTCTGGTTCCCAGCCGGTTGCATCCCGGCAAGTTCTACGCGCTGCCGCAGGCGCCGCAGATGTTCAAGCAGTTGCTGATGGTGGCCGGTTTCGATCGCTACTTCCAGATTGCACCCTGCTTCCGCGACGAGGACGCCCGCGCCGACCGCTCCCCCGGAGAATTTTATCAGCTCGATTTCGAGATGAGTTTCGTCACCCAAGAGGACGTGTTTCAGGCGCTGGAACCGGTGCTGGCGGGCGTGTTCCGCGAATTTGCGGGATGGAACCGCGAAGCGCCGTGGGCGGTTACCGATGGCGCCTTCCCGCGCATTCCGTTCCGTGAAGCCATGCTGAAATATGGCTCCGACAAGCCCGACCTCAGGAATCCGTTGCTGATTGCAGACGTGACGCAACATTTTTCGACGAGCGGCTTTGGCCTGTTCGAAAAGATCGTGGGCAATGGCGGCGTGGTGCGCGCAATTCCGGCACCGGCTACCGCTGAAAAAAGCCGCAAGTTCTTTGACGACATGAACGAATGGGCGCGTTCCGAAGGGCACGCCGGGCTTGGCTACGTCACCCGCAAGGGCGGCGAATTCGGCGGCCCGATCGCCAAGAATCACGGCGAAGATGGGATGAAGGCCCTCTATGCGGCGCTGGGCCTCGGCCCGGATGACGGCTGCTTCTTTGCGGCTGGCAAGGAACTGCCGACGGCCAAGCTTGCGGGCGCAGCCCGCACACGGATCGGCGAACAACTGGGCCTTGTCGAACAGAACGCCTATCGCTTCTGCTGGATCGTCGACTTCCCGATGTTCGAGGAAGACGAAGAAACCGGCAAGATCGACTTTTCGCACAATCCCTTCTCGATGCCGCAGGGAGAGATGGAGGCGCTGGAAACGCGGCCGCCGCTCGATATCCTTGCCTATCAGTATGATATCGTCTGCAACGGGGTTGAGCTTTCATCGGGTGCGATCCGCAACCACAAGCCGGAAATCATGTACAAGGCGTTCGAAATCGCCGGCTACACCCGCGAACAGGTTGATGTGAATTTCCCCGGCATGATCAATGCGTTCCGCTATGGTGCGCCGCCGCACGGCGGCTCGGCGCCCGGTGTCGACCGCATCGTCATGCTGCTGGCCGACGAGCCGAACATCCGCGAGGTGACGCTGTTCCCGCTGAATCAGAAGGCCGAAGACCTGATGATGAACGCGCCGTCCACCGTCTCGGAAAAGCAGATGCGCGAACTGCATATCCGCCACGCGCTTCCGCCCAAGGGCTGAAGGCCTGATGCGGGGCAGGGGGG
>NZ_DBNHFX010000153.1:0-26489 GCF_057137845.1 Sandaracinobacteroides sp.
GCCTCGAAAAAGCCGATGCCGTTCGCCGACAGCACCGCCACCCGGTCGCCCGCGACGACGCCGCGCGCCGCCAGCATCGCCGCCAGCCGCGCCACGCGGTCGCGGGTTTCGGCCCAGCCATAGCGCAGGTCGCCCTCGATCGTCGCTGTCTGCCCCGGCGCCAGACGGGCCGCCCTCACCAGCGCGTTCGTTACCCGCATTGCGATTCCTCTTGTCAAATCCCTTGACACACTTATGCAGAAGCGACCGGCAGTCAACGAGAGGGGGGTTCACCGCATGGCGCAGTTTTCAGGCCGCAGGGCAGTCATCTGGGGCGGAACCAGCGGCATCAACCTTGGCATCGCCCGCATGCTGGCGGCGCGCGGCGCAAGCGTCTTCGTCGTCTCAAGGTCGGCGGAAAAAGTGGCCGCCGCCATCGAACTGATCCGCGCCGAAGGCGGCACCGCCGACGGCCACACCGCCGACGTCCGCGACTATTCGCAGGTCGAGGAAGCCGCCACGCGCGCGGCTTCCGGCGGCTCGCTCGATATCGTGATTTCGGGCGCGGCGGGCAATTTTCTGGCGCCCGCCGGGCAGATGTCGGCCAACGCATTCCGCACCGTCATCGATATCGATCTGATCGGCACCTTCAACACCGCCCGCGCCTGTTACGACCGCATGACCAAGGGCGGTTCGTCGTTCGTCGCCATCACCGCACCGCAGGCGGAAAAGCCGATGATGATGCAGGCGCACGCCTGCGCGGCGAAAGCCGGGATCAACATGCTGGTGAAATGCCTGGCGCTGGAATGGGGTTCGATGGGGATTCGGGTGAACGGGATTTCCCCCGGCCCGATCGAAGGAACCGAGGGCATGCGCAGGCTTGCCCCCACCGCCGAGATCGACAGCATGATGCGGTCCGGCCTGCCGCTCCGCCGCTTTGGCCGGGTCGAGGAAATCGCCGCCGCCGCCTGCTTCCTCAGCAGCGACGAGGCGGGCTACATCACCGGCACCATCCTCGATGTCGATGGCGGCACCATCCTGGGCGGCGGGGGCTTCGGCTGAGCACGGCTCAGCGGGAGCTTCGGCTGAGCGCAGCTCAGCGGGGGCCGATCTCGGGCACGGCGCCCCAGTCGCGGGCCAGCGCCTCGCGGACGGCGGCCAGCGGGCCACTGCCGATGCGGTCGGATACCGCGTCTTCCATGCGGCCAAGGATATCCAGCGCGTCCTCGCGCAACTGCCGCGACTTTTCGGAAAAGCCAACCACCGACGCGCGCCGGTCCTTCGGGTCGGGGGTGATCGTCACCAGCCCCTGATTGGCCATTTCCTGCAACATGTTGCTGACCGCCTGCCGCGACACGCCTAGATTGCGGGCGATGTCGGCCGGCCGCCGCACACCCAGCGCGATGTTCGCCAGCGTGAACGACTGGGTTCGCGGCACGCTCTGCCAGCCGCGCGCGTGCAGCGCGCGCTGCAACCCCTCGTCGAACCAGTAGAAGGCGCGCATCAGATCCATCATCAGGAAACCGTCGATCATCGGGCATGTTTTGCGCACATCGGCGGTTCGCGCAACTGACTTGACATTTTTAGTCAATCTGGTTGACAGTAATGCTGCGACTACTAAGTGATTCCACCCATCGCAACATCATAGGGGTCGCAACATCATAGGGGAGAGCATGATGACCGAACCATTGGCCGACCGCCGCATTCCAGCCGGCGACGACTTTCTGTCCAAGGCCGAACTGGCCTCGATCACGCCGGAAATCCTGATCGAGCGCGTCAGGGCGCTGAAGCCGCTGGTCGCCAGCCGCGCCCGTGCGGCCGAGGAAGCCCGCCGCCCCGACGATGAAGTGTGGAACGCGCTCAGGAAATCAGGGTATTTCTATATCTATGTGCCAAAACGGTTCGGCGGCCTGCAATTCGACACCGACACCTATATCAGCGCCACGCTGGAAATCGCAGAAGCCTGCCCCTCCACCGGGTGGACCGCCTGTTTCGCTGCCGAGCACAACTGGTTCGTCGCCCATCTGCCGGTGGAAACCCAGCAGGCGATCTGGGGTGAACATCCCTACATCATCGCGCCAAGCTGCGCTTCACCTCCGGGCACCGCCACGCGGGTCGATGGCGGCTTTCGGGTCAGCGGCCGCTGGAAATGGGGTACCGTCGTCATGCATGCCGACTGGGTGATGCTGCAGGCGCTGGAAATGGTGGAAGGCCAGCCGCCGATCGGCCGCATGATGGTGATGCCGGCCGACAAGGTGAAGGTGCTCGACACCTGGCACATGGCGGGCATGGCGGCGACCGGCAGCAACGACATCGTCGTCGAGGACCTGTTCGTGCCCGAAACCTGGCAGTTCGAAGTGAAGCCGGTAAGGTCGGGGCGCGGCAGCGGCCGGGCGGTTTATGGCCCTGGCTTCTACAGTTCGCCGATGCTGCCGAACCTCTGCATCACGGCGTCGATCCCGGCGCTTGCTGCCGCCCGCGAAGCGGTGCGCCTGTGTCGCCAGCGGCTCAGCACCCACATCAAGCTCGGGGCAGGGGGCGCCACCGTCGAGAAGCCGGCAGCGCAGATGCGCCTTGCCCGCGCCGACCTGCTCGCTCGTTCAGCCGAACGCACGATCCGCTGGGCGGCAAAGGAAAATCTGCTGATCGGCGAAATCGACGAACCGGCGCAAACGCCCGAGCGCATCCGGCTGCGTGCGGAAATCGCCATCGCCGTGCAGCAGTGCGCCGAAGCCGTGCGCACCTGCTGCGAGGCTGTCGGCTCGTCGGTGCATGCGCTCGACAATCCGATGCAGCGGCTGCTGCGCGACGTGCAGGTGATGCAAAGCCACATCGTCTACGACCTCGATGTGGCAACCGAACTGCACGGGCGCGCGCTCGTCGGCCTCGAACCGAACTCGCTGCTGAACTGAACCGGTACTGCGGGCGCCGGTAACCGTTCGGCCTCAGCCGGTCTTGCGGGCGGCGATCCAGTCGTCCACCCGGCGCTCCAGAATCGGCAGCGGCTGCGAGCCTGACGCGATCAGCAGGTCGTGGAAGCCCTTCAGGTCGAACTTGCCGCCCAGCGCGTCCTGCGCCTTTTCCCGCAGCTCGACGATCTTCAGCATCCCCACCTTGTATCCCGTCGCCTGCCCCGGCAGCGTGATGTAGCGACGCACTTCCGAGCGCGCCTTGTCCATCGTCTGACGTCCGGTCTCATGCAGGTAGGCAATCGCCTGATCCTCGGTCCAGCCCTTGGCGTGGATGCCGGTATCGACCACCAGCCGCGCCGCCCGGAACAGTTCGGCATCGAGGCGCATGAAGTCGGCGGCGACATCCGGGAACGCGCCCATCTCCTTGCACAGCGCTTCGGCATACAGCGCCCAGCCCTCGCCGAACGCCACATAGCCATAGGTCTTGCGGAACTTCGGCCCGCCGCTCTGGCGGACCTGGATGTCGCCCTGCATGACGTGTCCGGGCACCGCCTCGTGGCACATCAGCGTGTACATGGCGGCGGGATCCTCGGTCTTGCCGGCCAGATGCACATAGACCCGGCCCGGCCGGGTACCGTCGGGGCTGGGGGCGGCCGCATGCGCCGCACCACCGGCGACTTCGCTGAACGACGGCTCGCGCACCACCTCCATCGCATAGGCTGGCAGGCTGTCGAACCAGCCCGGCAGCAACGTCCGCGCATGGCCGACAAAGCTGTTCGCCTGCTTCAGATAATCGGCGCGCAGCGGATCGGTCCAGGGTGTGGCAGGAAACTGCTTGTCGCGGGCGACATAATAGGCGTTGCGGTCGGCAAAGCCCGCCTTGCGCGCCAGTTCATCCTGTTCGCGCTCGATCCGGGCAACTTCGGTCCGGCCGATCGCATGCACATCGTCGGGCGCCAGCGGCAGCGTGGTGTTCAGCTTCAGGGCCGCAGCATAATAGGCCAGGCCATCCGGCAGGCTTACCGCGCCGGTGCGGCCGGAAGGCGCGGTCGGCAGTTCGGATTCGGCCCAGCCGATCACCCGGCCATAGGCGGGCTTCAGCCCCAGAAGCGACTGCCGCACATCCGCCAGCAGCGCATCGGCTTCGGCCTCGCTCGCCTTGCCGCCCGCCACCAGCTTCGCCGCCTTGGCCTTCGCATCGGCCCACAGCGGCGAATCCGCGCCGTCGCCGAACGGCGCGCCGCTGATCACCGCCTTGCTGCCGGAAATCACCCGCTCGATCTGGAATTTCGGCGCATGGATGCCGGCTTCCCCGGATTTCCGGCTGAGACCGATCGCGGTATCCAGCACGGCGGGCATCGCCCGCAGCCGCGCCGCATAGGATTTCAGGTCGGCCATATCGTTCACCGCATGGGTGTTGACCATGAAGTCCGGCAGGCGGCTGTGGATCGAATACAGGAACGAATAAAAGGGCGGGCTGTAGCGGCGGAACTTGTTGGCAAGCTCGGCGCGGTCCAGTTCCAGTGCCCAGATGTCATAGTTCACCTTGCCGGCGGGTGACAGCTTCTCGCGGGTGAAGGCGGACTTCATGCTGGCAACGCTCGCGCGGCGCCAGTCCAGCAACCGCTGGGCGCCGGTATCGCTGATGTCGTCGAACCTGTCCGCACCTTCCTTCAGACCAAGCCGCGTCGCCAGTTGCGGGCGAAGCTTCAGTTCCTGCGCATATTCGCCATCCAGAAATGCGGTGAGGCGTGCATCCTCGGTTGCGGCGGCGGTGGCGGGCGCTGCGGGCGCCGCGGCCGGGGCCTGCGCCGTTGCGGCCTGCCATGGCATAAACAGCGCAACGGCGGCGATGGTGCCAGTTCTGAACATCGGATCCCTTCCCACATTTCCTGAAGAATAGCCGTGCCTAGGGCGGAAACCGGCGCGCGGCAACGACCGCGGATCGGCCTGTTATTTGACTAGGTAGGCGAACGGTGCGGCGCGTGGGAAGAATCCGCCCGGAAAACATTCCGGAGGGATTGATGCCTGCCAGCCTGTCTGCCGAGGAACTGGACGCGTTTCTCGATTCGCTGCAACGGCTGCTCGCAAGCCGCTGCAACGAAGCCGACGTCCGCCGCGTCATCGAACATCGAAGCGGCCACGACCCGGCGTTGTGGCGTGAACTTGCGGCGATGGGGCTTCCGGCGCAGCTGGTGGCGCCCGAACATGGCGGCCTTGGCGCCGGGCCGGTGCCGCTCGAACGCGCGATGGAGGAACTGGGTGCAGCACTCTGCCCGTCGCCGATGCTCTCTTGCGTGCTGGCGACCAGCCTGATCGACGGAATCGGCGACGCCGCACTCTCGGGCCGGCTGCTGCCGGGGATCGCCGACGGCTCGGCCGTGCCTGCGTCCGCGCTTACCGGCCCGGCAGGGAACTGGGCGCGCGAAGGTGTCGATGTCGCCGCAACCCGTTCCGGCGATGGCTGGCTGTTGAACGGCAAGGCCGCGTTCGTGCTGGATGCGGCAACCGCAAGCCTGCTGCTGGTCGCCGCCCGCACCGACGACGGCATCGCCCTGTTCGAAGTGGAATGTGATGCAGTGGGCGTTGCGCAGGCTCCACTGCCCAGCTTCGACCGCACCCTGTTCCTGTCCGACATCCGCTTTGCATCGGCGCCCGCGCGCCGCCTTTCCGCCGTGGGCGATGGCTGGCCCGCGATCGAGCGCGCGCTCGATGTGGCGCGCGTCGCGCTGGCAGGCGAACAAGCGGGCGGCGCGCGCCGGTTGTTCCAGATCACCGTCGATTATGCGCGCAACCGCCACCAGTTCGGCCGCGCAATCGGCAGCTTTCAGGCAATCAAGCACATGGCGGCCGACCTGCTGCTGGAAACCGAATCGGCGATATCGGCCGCGCGCCACGCCGCCGAAGCGCTGGCCGAAGGCGCGCCCGACGCCGCGCAATCGGTCAGCCTTGCCGCTTTCGCCTGCGCCGACGCCTATGTGAAAACCGCCGCCGACTCGATCCAGATGCACGGCGGCATCGCCTTCACCTGGGTGCATCCGGCGCATCTTTACCTTCGCCGCGCGCGGGCCGACGCGTTCCTGTTCGGGAAGCCATCCGCCCTTCGCGAGCGTTTTCTTGTGCAACTGGGGGGCTGACGCAATGGCATTCACCGATCAGGAACTGGAAGCCGAAGTCCGCCAGTGGCTGGCGGCGAACTGGGATCCGGCACAGAAGGTGCGCGCCGAAAGCTTCGGCCGCAGCCCCTATCAGCCGTTTCTGGAAAAAGTGCTGGCGGCGGGATGGGCGGTGCCCACCTGGCCCAGGGAACTATATGGCCGCGCGCTGCCGCCCGCACAGGCCCGCATCGTGGAACAGGCCTTTGCCGAAGTCGGGGCGCCCGGCGCCGGCCAGGACCGGCACAATCTGTGGGCGAACACCGCGCTTGCCCACGCAACGCCCGCCTTCCGCGCCGAAATCCTGCCCAAGCTGCTGACCGGCGCAGTCGGCATGTGCCTTTTATATTCCGAACCGGGCGCCGGGTCCGATCTGGCGGCCGTCCGCACCCGCGCCGACCGCGAGGGCGACCAGTATCGCATCAACGGCCAGAAAGTCTGGACATCGGGCGCCGCGATCGCCGACTATGGCATGCTGATCGCCCGCACCGACTGGGACGCGCCCAAGCACAAGGGCATCAGCTTTTTCTTCCTGCCGATGCGCCAGCCCGGCATCGAAGTGCGGCCCTTGCGCCAGATCACCGACGAATCACATTTCAACGAGGTGTTCATCACCGATGCGATGGTGCCGGCCGCCAACCTGCTCGGCCCGCTGAACGGCGGCTGGGGCGTGCTGCAAACCGCGCTTGCCTATGAACGATCGGTGATGGGCGATGCAGCACGCGGCCCGCGCAGCGGCAAGCCCGGCCCGAAGGGCGATACCGCGCTCGTCGAGCTGGCCCGCGAGGCAGGCGTCCTCGATGATCCGGTGATCCGGCAGGAAATCGCGCAGGTGACTGCGTGGAAAATCCTGAACCGGCTGAACAACGCGCGCGCCAAGGCGGAACTGAAGCGCGGCACCTCGTCGCCGATCATGTCGCTCGGCAAGCTGGCGATGTCGCGCATCCTGCACGCAGAGGCACGGCTGCGCACCGAAATGCTGGGCGCGGCAAGCCTGCTCGAAGGCCCGGATCACCCCCGCGCCGAAGACGCGAACTTCCTCAGCCTCAACGCCTATTTCACCTCGATCGGCGGCGGCACCGACCAGATCCAGCGCAACATCATCGGCGAGCGCGTTCTGGGCCTGCCGAAGGAACCCGAAGTCGACCGCGAGATCCCCTTCCGTGAAGTGAAAAGCGGCTGAACGGCGCCGCCGGTCAGCCGCTGGCAGCCGGCCCCGCCACGGCAAGTTCGGGGTGCGCGCCGCCAAGATCCAGCCGGATCTGGTAGCGGTCGGGCCGGTAGTGGGCCAGCACATGCTGCACCGGCCGCTTTGCAGCATCGGTGACGGTGCGCGACACGCGCAGCAGCGGCGAGCCGATATCGACACCCAGAATGGCCGCCATCGAACCGTCGGCCAGCGTTGCCGAAATGGTCTGGCTGGCGCCGCCGATATCGACGCCCGCCCGCGCGATCAGGCTCAGCATCGGCGTTTCCGAAAGCGACCGTTCGCTGATATGCGCGGCACAGGCGGCCGGCACCCAGCTTACCAGATGCCCCAACGGCCCGTCCGGCAGCGACCGCACCCGCGCCACCCTGAGCAGCGGCGCGCCGATATCCACCCGCAGGGCGTCGCTGATCGGCGGCCGTGCGGGCACCATGCCGAATTCCAGAATACGCACCTTTGTCGCGCGGCCGAAGCTGACCAGCGCCTCCATCGCCTGATCGATCGAACCCTCGATCGGGCCGGCGGGCGGCTGAAAGATCACATGGGTGCCGGTCCGCCGCTTGCGGGCGACGAAATGATTCTGCGCCAGCTCATCCAGTGCACGCCGGGCGGTGATGCGCGACACCTCGAACGCCGCCGCCAGTTCCTGTTCCGTCGGCATGCGCGAACCCAGCGCGCGTTCGCCGCTGGTGATTTCCTCGCGCAGTTGCAGGAAAATCTGGTGGTAAAGGGGAACAGCCTGCAACCGGTCAACCGCCGGCGGCGCACTCGCCTTGCTCAAAAACCCCTCCTCCGATGCGGCGTTCTTCGGCCACGGCTGGCCGCGCGCCCTGGTTGCTGGCAAGAAAGGCGACTGCGGGGCATTTGTCAAAGTGCGGCGTGTGGCCGCATACTGCCCGCGCCGCTGCCCGACGCACCAAAGGGAAAACCCGCTGATTGGCGCCAGCAGATATTTTCCCCCGAGGGGACTTTACCGGAATTTGTCCGGACATTATGTTGATTCGCATAACCGGGCCTGCCCGTTCCGGCACTGCGCGTTCCTGCATGTGCCGTGGGCTTGCTGAACGAAGGGAAAACGCAGTGAACGGCAAACTGGCGGGGATCGATCGTCGGCAACTGATTGGCGGGATTGGGGCGGCGGGCGCTGCGGCGCTGCTGCATGGCCCGGCGCTGGCGAACGAAAAGGCGGATGTGCTGATCATCGGCGCCGGGCTTGCAGGCCTGAACGCAGCGACGATGCTGGCCGCCGAAGGCGCCAGGGTGCTGGTGCTCGAAGCCGACACCCGCCCCGGCGGCCGAGTCCGCACGCTGGATGATGCCCCCGGCCGCCCGGAAGCCGGCGGTTCGGAAATCGGCCCGCTCTACGCTCGCGTCCGCCGCGCCGCCGGCGATCTCGGGCTGACGACGCACCCGCGCCTGCCGCTGCCGCCGGGAATGGCGATCCACATGGACGGCCGCCTGATCAACCAGGGCGCTTGGGCGACCGACAAGGCCAATCCGCTGACCGGCCCGCTGCGGGCCGTGCCGCCGATCGCCATCGAGGCGATGCTGCTGGCGAAAGCCCCGCCGCTTTCCGACCCGGCCGCATGGCTGACCGCCGAAGCCGCCGTCCGCGATGGGCCTTATGACGCCTTCCTGCGCCAGCTCGGCGCCGACGATGCGGCGCTTTCCTTCATCGAGCCGCCGACGGGCAACTCGCTCGCCGACGTATCGGCGCTGTGGAAGCTGCGCGGCAACCAGATTCGCGGCCAGTCGGGCCGCACCCAGCCCGATTCTCTCACCGGCGGCATGAGCAGGCTGCCCGAAGCGATGGCGGCCAAGCTCGGCGACCGGGTGCGCTATGGCGTCTTCATCGAAGGCATCACCCAAAGCCGGGGCGGCGTTGTCGCCGTCGACCAGCAGGGCAAGCGCTACACCGCCGGCCGGGTTCTGGTGACGGTGCCGCTGCCGGTTCTGAAAAAGATCAAACTCGACCCGCTGCCCCCTGCCGCGCAGCGCGCTGCATGGGATCGCGTTCCCTATGGCGAAGCCGCCTGCTTCTTCTTCCCGGTCACGCAACCCTATTGGGAACAGGACGGCCTCCCCCCCTCGATGTGGAGCGCGACGCTGCCGTTCCTCACCATCTACATCCGCAACGATCAGGGCGGCCACATATGGGCCTACGCGCAGGGCGAAAAGGCGAGGGCGCTGCAAGGCAACCCCGACGCCGAACTGAAGGAATCCGTGCGCCGGCAACTGGTGGCGGCGCGCCCGTCGCTCGAAGGCCGGATCACCACCGGCGGCGCCTGGTCGTGGACAGCAAGCCCCCGTTCGCTCGGCAATTTCGCCAGCCGCAAGCCCGGCGGCCTTGCCGAAATCCAGGAGCAACTGAAAGCCGCGCACGGCCGCATCCATTTTGCCGGCGAGCATTCGGCCGACCTGTCGCCGGGGATGGAAGGTGCGATGGAAAGCGGCGAGCGCGCCGCCATCGAATTGCTCGGTTGAACCCGATCACAATATGCAAGGAAACGCCATGCAGTCTCTTCGTATCGCCCTGATGGTAGCAATCGCCGTCGCACCTGCGGCGGCACAGGCCGCCTGCAAGGTGGAATCCGCCGGCAAGCTGCTATCGGTCGATCTCGAACGCGGCCGCAGGGCGTTCCTGAAATGCCGCGCCTGCCACACGGTCAAGGCCGACGAGGCCAATCTGGTCGGCCCCAACCTGTCGAACCTTCTGGGGCGCGGCGCGCTGGCGGCCCAGGGGTTCGACTATTCAGCAGCCTTCACGGCAGCCAAACCGAAGTGGACGGTCGCCACCCTCGACAAGTTCATCGAAAAGCCGGCGAAACAGATTCCCGGCACCAAGATGGTGTTCGCCGGTATCTCCAAACCGCAGGAACGGGCCGACCTGATGGCCTGGCTCGCGCGGGAAAGCGGCAGCCCGATGAAAGGCTGCAACTGACCGGAAACCAGGCCCGTTACGCCGCTTCCACCGCATAGGCCCACGGCCGCTGCTGCCGGTCGCGCGCATGGAAGGCGTCGATCTCGGGGCGGCGGCGCAGCGTAAGCTCGATCGCATCGAGGCCGAACAGCAGCATTTCGCGCGCCTCGTCCTCGATACGGAACGGGATGCACAGGCCATCGGCCAGGCTGACGATCCTGCGCTCCAGATCGACGGTGATCGGCCCGTCCACCTTCGCCAGCGCCCGCACCACTTCCGGCAGAAACTCGACGGGAACGATGCCGTTGCGCACGCAATTGCCACGAAAGATCGGATTGAACGACGGGGCGATGATGGCGCGGAAGCCGTATTCCGCCAGCGCCCACGCCGCATGTTCGCGGCTGGAACCACAACCGAAGTTCGCGCCCGACAGCAGAATGCCGGCGTCGCGATAGCGTGGATCGTTCAGCACGAAATCCGGGTTCGGTTCGCGCCCGCCGATGCTGGTATAGCGCGCCCCGGCGAACAGCCCGTCGGCAAGGCCGGTGCGGCCGACGCTGCGCATCTCGCGCGATGGGATGATCTGGTCCGTATCGATATTGTCGCGGATCAGCGGCGCCGCGATCGACGTCAGTCTGGTGAATGCCTGCATTACCCGTTTCTCCCTGCCAGTTCCCTCGGATCTGCAATCCTGCCGGCGATGGCGGACGCCGCCACCGTTTCCGGCGAAGCAAGGTGCGAGCGCGTGCCCGGTCCCTGCCTGCTTTCGAAATTTCTGTTGGTCGAGGTGACGACCCGCTGCCCCGGGCCGAAGCTTTCGCCGCCCGAATAAAAGCACATCGAACAGCCGGATTCCCGCCACTCGAACCCGGCTTCGGTAAACACCCGGTCCAGCCCTTCCGCTTCGGCCAGCCGCTTCACTTCGGTCGAGCCGGGAACGCAGATCGCCTTGACGCCCGCCGCCACATGCCGCCCCTGCAACAGCGCCGCCGCGCGGCGCAGATCGGTCAGGCGGCTGTTGGTGCAGGAACCGATGAACGCCGCATCGATCGCCAGACCCTGCAACGGCTGCCCGGCGGCCAGGCCCATATAGGCAAGCGGCCGGTCGGGGGCGGCTTCCGGCACATGGCCGTCGATCGGGATCGACTGTTCGGGGTTCGTCCCCCAGCCGACCATCGGCCGCACATCGGCCGCATCGGCGACCAGTTCGCGATCAAAGCGGGCGTCGGCGTCACTTTTCAGCGCCCGCCAATACCGAACGGCCTCGTCCCACAACGCGCCTGCGGGCGCAAAGGTGCGGCCGCGCAGCCAGTCGATCAGCTTGTCGTCGGGCGCGATCAGCGCGGTGAAGGCGGCAAATTCGGTCGCCATGTTGCAGAGCGTCATCCGCGCTTCGATTTCCAGCGCCTCGATCGCCTCGCCCGCATATTCGACGGCATGACCCTGCCCGCCTGCCGATCCGAACCGCTGCAACAGGTGCAGGGCCAGATCCTTCGCCGTCACGCCCGGCGCCAGCCTGCCGTTCACCGTCACGCGCATCGTCGGCGGCTTGCGCACCCTGAGCGTGCCCGTCGCCAGCGCATGTTCTGCCTCGGTCGAGCCGATGCCCCAGGCCAGCGCGCCGATCGAGCCCTGCGTGCAGGTGTGGCTGTCGGGGCAGACCAGCGTCAGGCCGGGCAGAACGATCGCATTCTCGGGCGAGATCACATGCACGATGCCCTGCAGCGGATTGCCCAGATCGAACAACCTGAGGTTCGCTGCAACCGATGCCTGCCGCGTCGCGCGGATGAAGTCGGTGCCGGTCGGCATCAGCGTCTTGTCGGTGCGGCCGGGAAAGGTGTCGACCACATGGTCCATGGTGACAAAGGTGCGCCGGGGCGCAAGCACCGGGCGCCCGGCCGCCTTCAGGCTTTCCAGCGCCACGCTGCCGGTGCGTTCGTGCAGCAATATGCGGTCGATCGCGATCAGCCCCATGCCGCCGCCCAGATCGGCGACGAGGTGGCTGTCCCAGATGCGGCCGAACAGCGTCGTCATGCCAGCGCCACCGCCCCGGTGGCCGCCAGCCCGGCAATCGCCTCGGCGTCATAGCCAAGCCCCGCCAGCAGTTCTTCGGTGTCGGCGCCGGGGCGCGGAATGTCGCGGCCGGGCGGCAGGCGCTTGCCGTCGATCTCGACGGGAAGCGCCGGCAGCCGCACCTTGCGGCCATCCTCCAGCGTCAGGTCCAGCAGGCCGCCCGCCTGCATGTGCGGGTCGGTCAGCAGTTCGGCGGGCCGCGCAATCGGGGCAAACGGCAGGCCGATCGCTTCCAGCTTCGCCACCAGTTCGCTGCGCGGCATGGTTTTCACCAGCGCCCTTACGGCGGGCAGAATCGCATCGCGCGCCAGCACCCGCTGGTTGTTCTTCTCGAAGTCGGGGTTCGCCGCCAGTTCGCGCAAGTCGAACGCTTCGCAGAAGGCGCGCCACTGCTGGTCGCTGACGACACCGATGAACAGTTGTTCGCCTTCGTTCGCGGTTTCGAACACGTCGTAGATCGCCCAGGCCGAAACGCGCTCGGGCATCGGCGCGGCTTCCTTGCCGGTCACTTCACCCTGCGCGATGTGCTGGCCGACAAGAAACGCCGTGGTTTCGAACAGCGAACATTTCACTTCGCCGCCGCGCCCGGTGCGATGGCGGCGTTCCAGCGCCGCCAGAATGCCGATCACGCCGAACATGCCGCCGGTGATGTCGATCACCGAAGCGCCCGCGCGCAGCGGCCGCCCGCTCGGCCCGGTCATATAGGCAAGGCCGCCCATCATCTGCGTCACTTCGTCAAGGGCAGCGCGATGTTCATATGGACCGGAAAGAAATCCCTTGGCCGAACAGTAAACCAGGCGCGGGTTCAGTTCGGCGCAGGCTTCCGGCGAAAGCCCCAGCCTCGCCAGCGTGCCGGGGCGGAAATTTTCGATCAGCACGTCGGCGCCCGCCACCAGCTTGCGCGCCACTTCGATTCCCGCTTCGCTTTTCAGGTCCAGCCGGATCGAGCGCTTCGAGCGGTTGAACATCGGAAAATAGCCGGCGCCCGCCCCCAGCAGCCTGCGGGTCTGGTCGCCTTCGATCGGCTCCACCTTCACCACTTCGGCGCCCAGATCGCCCAGAATCACCCCGGTCGACGGACCCATCACCATATGGGTGAATTCGACCACACGGATCCCCGCAAGCGGAAGCGCGTCGGCAGGCTGGCTGTCGGTCAATGTCGATCCTCTCACGCGATTTCCCTCGGGCTTGGCAGCCTCATGTAATTGACCTATACATATAACAATTGAAAAAGCCAGAGGGTGTTTCGATGTCGGCAGGAAAGGTGGATGTCCTCGTCAGCGAGGTCGGCCCGCGCGACGGTCTGCAAAGCATAAGTGCAATCATGCCGACCGAGGCCAAAAAGGCCTGGATCGACGCCGAGGCCGCAGCCGGCGTCACGGAAATCGAAGTCGGCAGCTTCGTCCCGGCCAAGCTGCTGCCGCAACTGGCCGACACCGCCGAAATCGTGGCGCATGCGCGGCGCATCCCCGGCCTGACGGTCGCCGTGCTGGTGCCGAACGCACGCGGCGCACAAGCCGCGATCGAGGCCGGCGCCCACAAGCTGACGCTGCCGCTTTCGGTCAGCGAAACGCACAGCCTTGCGAACCTGCGCCGCACCCACGAACAGGTGCTGGCCGAAGCCCGCGCCATCGCCGACATGGTGAAGGCGGTTCCGGCCGGGCAGCGCCCCCACTTCGAGGGGTCGCTGTCGACGGCGTTCGGCTGCACGCTCGAAGGCCAGATCGCCGACAGCCAGATCGCCCGTCTGGCCGAAGCGCTGATGCAGGCCGGATGCGACGAAGTCGGCCTCTCGGATACCACCGGCTATGCCGATCCATCCGCCGTCCGCCGCCTGATCCGGCTGGTGCGGGGCAGCGTCGGCGATGCGGCGCTGACCGGCATCCACCTGCACAACACGCGCGGGCTTGGGCTGGCGAACGCGCTGGCGGCGCTGGAATGCGGCCTCACCACGCTCGATTCGTCGCTCGGCGGGCTTGGCGGCTGCCCGTTCGCGCCGGGCGCATCGGGCAATATCGTCACCGAGGATCTGGTGTTCATGCTGGAAGCGATGGGGCTTTCCACCGGCATCGACCTCGACCGGCTGCTTGCCGTGCGCTCGATTCTGGCCGATGCGCTGCCCGGCGAGGAGCTGCACGGCTTCACCCCGCACGCGGGGCTGCCCCTCGGCTTCAGGCAACAAGGAAAGGTGCCCGCATGACCATCGTCGGCACGAAAATGATCTGTGAAAACCGCACCGCCCGCGAACTGTTCGAGGAAGTGATCGCCAACCCGGCGCGAAAAAAGTTCGGCTTCGGCGACAAGCTGGCGATCGTGAACGTCGATTTCCAGCAGGCCTATACCCGGCTCGACCTGTTCAAGACCTCGTATGAGACCGATCCCCGGCAGATCGAGCATGTGAACCACATCTCGCGCCTCGCCCGCGCGAAGGGCATGCCCGTGATCTGGAGCCGGGTCGGCTACAAGGACGATGCCGGAGACGCCGGTGTCTGGGGCACCCGCACCGACACGCCGGATTCCCTCCAGAACATCAAATACGGGTCGGAACGTCACGCCTATGATCCGCGCTGCGAGATCGCGGCCGACGACCTGCAATACACCAAGCGGATGCCCTCGGCCTTCTTCGAGACGCCGCTCAATTCCTATCTGCGCTGGCACAAGGTGGATACGGTGATCGTCACCGGCGGCTCCACGTCGGGCTGTGTGCGGGCAACGGCAGTCGATGCGCTGTCCTACGGGTTCCGCACCATCGTCCCGGTGGAAACCTGCGCCGACAAGCACGAAAGCTACCATTTCGCCAACCTCACCGATCTGGCGCTGAAATATGCCGACGTCGAACCGGTGCAGGCGGTGATCGACTGGCTGGAGGCCCGCTGATGCGCGAAGGCGAAGCCGACCCCGGCCTTTACGATTTCAACCCATGGCGCAACCGGCCCAGGCTGGAATGGCCGGGCGGCAAGCAGGTCGCCGTCTGGGTTTCGCCCAACATCGAGTTTTATGAACTCGACCCGCCCGCCAACCCGCACCGCAAAAGCTGGACCAGACCGCACCCCGATGTGGTCGGCTATGGCCACCGCGATTTCGGCAACCGGGTCGGCCACTGGCGCATGGCCGAAATGATGGAAAGGCACGGCTTCAAAGGTTCGGTGTCGCTGTCGGTCGCGATGTGCCAGCACTGCCCGTCGATCATCCGCGAGGTGAACGAACTGGGCTGGGAGTTTTTCAGCCACGGCATCTACAACACCCGCTATTCCTACGGCATGGACGAAGCGCAGGAACGCGCGATCATCGAGGATTCGATCCGCACCGTGCGCGACGCCACCGGCCAGACGATCCGGGGCTGGCTGGCGCCTGCCCTCACCCACACGCCGCGCACCCTCGATTTGATCGCGGAATATGGCCTGACCTACACCTGCGACCTCTATCACGACGACCAGCCGCAGCCGGTGAAAACCGCCAGCGGCCGCCTGATCTCGATGCCCTATT
Source organism: Sandaracinobacteroides sp. (assembly GCF_057137845.1). NCBI lineage: Bacteria > Pseudomonadati > Pseudomonadota > Alphaproteobacteria > Sphingomonadales > Sphingosinicellaceae > Sandaracinobacteroides > Sandaracinobacteroides sp. The sequence goes on from NZ_DBNHFX010000153.1 coordinate 15,733, forward strand.
CGATCGAGGTGAACGATCACTACGGCTTCTTTGTCTATAACATGTCGCCGCGCCAATATGCCGACACGCTGATCCGCCAGTATGAACGGCTCGCGGCCGAAGGCGCGCAATCGGGCACGGTGATGTGTATTCCGCTGCACGCCTATCTGATCGGCCAGCCGCACCGCATCGGCCCGTTCGAGGAAGTGCTGCGCCACATCGCTGCCGACGGTCGCGCTTGGATCACCCGTTCGGGCGACATCGCCGCCCACATCCTGAACGCAACCCCCGCTGCCGGAGCAACCGATGTCGCTTGATCCGTCCTATCTCGTCTATCCGCACCGCCGCGCCGGCATGGACCACGACCTCTACCCCTGGTCGTCGATCTTCGACCGCGCGCCGGTTGCGTGGCCGGGCGGCGCCAAGGTCGCCGTCAGCATCGTCGTCAGCCTCGAATGGTTCCCGATCCTGCCCGCCGACAAGCCGTTCCGGGCGCCGGGCCACATGCAGACCCCGTACCCGGATTACCGCCATTACACGGCGCGCGAATATGGAACGCGGGTCGGCTTCTACCGCCTGCTCGACCTGTTCGCAGAACTCGGCATCCGCGCCGGCATCGCCACCAATGCGGCAATCGCCGACCGCTACCCGTCGCTCATCGCCGATATCGTCGCGGCCGGGCACGAAATCATCGCCCACTCGACCGACATGAACGGCACCATCGCCTCGGGCCTGCCCGAAGCCGACGAACGTGCCCTGATCGCAACCTCGCTCGACACGCTGGAACGGGTGTCCGGCAAGCGGCCGGAAGGCTGGCTGTCAATCGCGCGGTCGCAATCGTTCAACACGCCGCGCCTGCTGGTCGAATCGGGCGTGCGCTACATGTGCGACTGGGTGAACGACGAACTGCCCTGCCGCTTTCACACCAGCGCGGGCGACATCCTGAACTTCCCGCTGAACCATGAACTGTCTGATCGGCAAATCCTGACGGTGCAGCAGCAGCAGACCGACAGCTACGCCGAACAGATGACAGACGCCTGCGACTGGCTGGAAGCCGAAGCCGCACACCATGGCGGGCGGATGCTGCCACTGCACGTCACGCCCTACATCATCGGCCTGCCGTATCGGATCGGTGCATTCGCCGGCCTGTTGCGGCACCTGAAGGCGCGCCCGACGACATGGTTCGCAACGCCGGGCGACATCACCGCCCACTGGGCGGCAGGCTGATCCGGCAAAGTGGCGGGCGTCAGTCGGCGCCCGCCCACACCCTTTGATACAGCAGCGCCATTTCCTGTGCGTCGGGCACGCGCGGGTTGTTGGCCGGCGAACCGGAAGCCAGCGCCTGCCTGCACATCAGCGGCACAAGATCATGCCAGCGCACGGCATCGATGCCATAGGCGGCGGGGCCGGGCACCTCGAGGTCGCGGTTCAGCGCCTCCAGTTCCCCGACCAGCCGCGCAACCGCGATCTGGTCGCCCTCGCCGGCGCCGGGCAGCCCCATCGCTCGCGCGCAGTCGGCATAGCGGCCAACCGCCGATGGCGCCGACCATGCGGTAACGGCGGGCAGCAGCATCGCATTGGAAAGCCCGTGCGGCACATGGAAATGCGCGCCGATCGGCCGGCTCATGCCGTGCACCAGCGCCACTGAACTGTTGGAAAACGCGATCCCCGCCTGCAACGCCCCCAGCATCATCGCCTCGCGCGCGGGGCGGTCGGCGGGATCCTTCCACACCCGCCGCAGATTGGGCGCGATCAGCGCCATTGCCGAAAGTGCGAAGCCGTCGGCGAACGGGTTGGCGCGGCGCGACACATAGGCCTCGATGGCGTGGGTCAGGCTGTCGAGGCCGGTGTCGGCGGTCAGGCGCGGCGGTTTCCCCAGCGTCAGTTCATAGTCGACCAGCGCCGCGACCGGCAGAAACGCCAGCCCCGCGCACAGCATCTTCTCGTCGGTTTCACCGTCGGTAACGACGCACATGCGCGTTGCCTCGGACCCTGTGCCGGCCGTCGTCGGGATGGCGATCACCGGCAGCCCCGGCGCATCCTGCTGGTGCGGCACCTTGTAGTCGGCCATGCGGCCGCCGTGCACCGCCAGCACGGCAATCGCCTTGGCGCTGTCCAGCGGGCTGCCACCGCCAAAGCCGACGACACAATCATGGTCGCCCTGCTGCAACGCCTCCAGCCCGGCTTCGATCGAGGCAGAAGTCGGGTCCGGCACGGTGCCGGTGAACAGCCGCGCCTCGATCCCGGCGGCTTTCAGGCCATCCAGCAGCGGCTGCACCATCCCCGACGACGCAAGATACCCGTCGCTGACGATGAAGGGGCGGGAAAGGCCAAGAATACCCAGCACCTCGGCAAGCGCCGCACTGGCACCGACGCCGATCCGCAGGATGCGCGGCAGGGCGATGGCGGCGGTCATGCCCGCGCCGGATCGACCATCAGCTTCACCGGGCCGCCGGCCGCCGCCAGTTCGGCAAACGCCCCGGCAACGCCCGACCGGCCGACCACACCCGAAAGCATCGGCGCCACGTCCACCTGCCCTTGCGCAATCCGGTGCAGCGTCGCGGCGAATTCCTCGGGCGTATAGCCAAGCACGAAATCCAGCGCGATCTGCTTGTTGATGGCGATGGCCGGCGTCAGCCGATCGTCCTCCATGCAGACCCCCACCACCACGATGCGGGCGGAAGGCGGCGCTGCCTCGATCAGGTTCTGGATCATGCTGGGCACACCCACGCATTCGAACAGGATGGCGTCGCGCACATGGCGGCCGGTCATCCCGGCGATGCGCAGCGCCCCAAGCGTTGCCGGCACGTCGAAGGCTTCCCAATGTGCATGCGGCGACGAAGCCGCCGGATCGACGACGATATCCGCCCCCATCGCTTCGGCAACGGCGCGGCGCGACGCCGAATAATCGCTGGCGATCACCGGGCCCGCCCCGCGCGCCTTCAGCGCCGAGATCACCGCCAGCCCGACCGGCCCGCAGCCGATCACCAGACAGACGCTTTCCCTGCCGGGATTGGCGCGGGCAACCGCATGTTCGCCAACGGCCATCGGCTCGACCATGGCGGCGGTTTCGGCAGAAAGGCCGTTCGGCACTTCCAGCAGCATCGCCTCCTGCAACAGCATGCGTTCGGCAAAGCCACCGGCAAAGCGGTTCGAATAGCCCACCCATTCGATGCCTGCCGGGCCGATCACCAGCGGCACCGAAACCACGCGCGCGCCCGCCTTCAACGCGCCCGTCGTTCCCGGCCCGTGATCCAGGATTTCCGCGCAATATTCATGGCCGAACACTACGTCCTTGCCGGCGTCCAGCATGTCGGTCACGCCGGCGCGGCGGTTCATTTCCACCATGTGATCAAGGTGATGCAGCGCGTGCAGATCGGAACCGCAGATGCCGCAGACCAGCGTCTTCACCAGCACCTGTCCCTCGCCCGGCACGGGATCGGCGACATCGTCCTCGACCAGCCGGGTTCCCCGGCGCAGCACGGCTTTCATCGGCGTTGGTCCTTTCTCATGCTGTAGCCAGCAGCTTCATCAGGTTCGGCTGCCCGGTATGGGCGCCAAGCCCGCCATCGACCGCGATCGCCGCACCCGTCAGGTAGGATGCAGCGCCCGACACCAGAAACGCCACTACTTCGGCGATTTCGCGCGGCTGTGCCAGGCGGCCCATCGGCACCGCCTCGTGCCAGGCCGCCCGCACCGCCTCCACCGCCAGCACCGGGCCGAGGATCGGCGTATCGACGGGGCCGGGGCAGATCGCGTTGGCGCGGATGCCTTCGCGGGCGTGATCGATCGCGATCGCGCGCGTCAGGTTGATGACACCGGCCTTCGCCGCATTATAGGCGGCAAAGCCGAAATCGGCGGCAAGCCCCGAGGCCGACGCCGTATTGACGATGGCGCCGCCGCCCTGCGCCCGCATCAGCGGGATCACCGCGCGGCAGCCGTAATACACCGAATCGAGATCGGTCGCGATGACACGCCGCCATTCCTCGGGCGCAAGATCGGGAACTGCGGCAAAACTGCCGATCCCGGCGTTGTTGAACAGGATGTCGATCCGCCCGAACGCCGTTCTGGCGGTCGCAACCAGCCGATCGACTGCGGCCGCATCGGCAACGTCGGTCGGCACGAACCGCGTCTCTGCCCCCGAATCGGCAGCGATTTCGGCAGCAAGCGCCGCGCCCGCGCTTTGCGGCAGGTCGGCCAGCACCACGGCTGCGCCCCGTTCCGCCAGCAGCCGCGCGGTTGCAGCGCCGATCCCCGACGCAGCACCCGTGATCACCGCCACTTGCCCCGAATGCGCCCGATCCTGCGACAATGCCCAGCCTCCCGTCGAACGAACTTCTGTCATGCTGCAATCGGCATTGCAGCAGGCGAAGCATCAGGAGGCCATAATCATGCCCGACCGTGAAGCCGCGAAAAGCAGCAGCCTGCCGGTCAGCCTGACCGGCGGCGACCTTCTGGCCAGCGCGCTGAAGGCGGCAGGGGTCGAAGTCGCCTTTGCGCTGCACGGCGGCCATCTCGAAGCGCTGTTCAAGGCTTCAGTCGAACAGGGCATCCGCCTGCTGGACTGCCGCCACGAAGCGGCAGCCGGCCACGCCGCCGACGCCTATGCCCGCACGACCGGCCGGCTGGGCGTCGCAATCGTCACTGCCGGGCCGGGCTTCACCAACGCGCTGTCCGCCGTCGCCAACGCCCGGCTGGATGGTTCGCCGGTGCTCGTCATCATCGGCGCGCCGCCGTTGCGGGAACAGGAAACCAACCCGCTGCAGGGCGGCATCGACCAGATCGCCGCAGCGCGCGCACTGGCGAAATGGGCGGTCAGCGTCGCCTCCACCGAACGCATCGCCGACATGGCGGCGCTGGCGATCCGCAAGGCCATGAACGCCCCGTGCGGCCCGGTCATTCTGGAAGTGCCGATCGACGTGCTGCACATGGCCGTCGGCGAACGCCGGGCGTTTCCGCCCGCAGGCGTCGACGTCCGCCCGCATCCCGCCCCTTCCCCCGACGAGGCCGCGCAGTTGGCCACCCTTCTGCGCGCAGCAAAGCGCCCGGTGCTGATCGCCGGCTTCGAAGCGGCAAACACCCGCACCGCCGAAGCGTTGCGCGCATTCACTGCGCGCGTAGCGATTCCGGTGTTCACCAAGCCGCAGGCCGCCGGGCTGCTGCCGCCGGGGCATCCGTCGGCAGCCGGCAGCCCCGGCATGATCGCCGCCCTGCCGATGCTCGGCGCCGAACCGCCCGATCTCGTCATCCTGCTCGGGGCAAAGATGGGGCTGATGCTGGGCGGCCGCAGCGGTGCCATCATCGGCGCCCATGCGCGCGTCGCGCAGATCCATTCCGACGCCGCCGAGCTGGGCCGCATGCGCGACATCGATCTGGGGATCGTCGCCGACACATCGGAAGCCCTGCGTGCGCTCGACCGGGCGCTGGGCGCCAGCCCGCCCGATTTCATCGGCTGGCGCACGGCCGCCACCCGCCCCCTGCAGGCGATGGCGGCGATGTGGCCCGACGCCGAAACCGAACGCGGCATCCACCCCTGGCATGCGGCCCTCGCGGTTGCGCAGGCCGCCGGGCCGGACGCCTGTTACGCCCTCGACGGCGGCGAGGCATCGTCGTGGGGGGCGGATGCGGCAACCGTCACGGCGCCCGCGCGGCTGCTTGGCCATGGCTATCTGGGCTGCCTTGGCATCGGGCCGGGATTTGCGATCGGCCTGCAACTGGCGCACCCCGACAAGCGCGTCATCCACCTGACCGGAGACGGCGCCTTCGGCTTCCATCTGCAGGAGCTCGACACAATGGTCCGGCACCGGCTGCCGATCGTCAACGTCCTCCTCAACAACGAGGTCTGGGGCATGTCGATCCACGGCCAGCAGATGATGTTCGGCGCCAATTACAATGTCATCACCCGCCTCGGCGGCACCCGCTTCGCCGACATCGCCACCGCGTTCGGCTGCCACGGCGAACGGGTTACGCAACACAGCGAAATCGCCCCCGCGATGCGCCGCGCGCTTGCCGCCGGGCGCCCGGCCCTCATCGAGATCATGACCGACGCCGAAATCGTGCACCCTGTCACCGTCTCGATGCTGGGCCAGGTCGCCGAAGGCAGCGCCGACGTCATGATCCCCTACTACGAGAATATCGAGACCTGACGCCCATTGGCATTGCTGGCAGGATTGCAGAGGGCGATGCGCGCGCTATTGTCCGCGCCTGAGGGAGAACAGAAAATGTCGATCGCATCCGAGGCCTTTGCCCGCGACGCCGCTGCCATGCAGGCGCTGCTCGACCGGCAGCGCGCCGATTTTACCGCCCATCTGCCGGTGGGCGCGGCCATCCGCAAGGATCGACTGCGCCGCGCAATCGCGCTGATCCTCGAATACAAGGACGGGTTCGTGAAGGCCCTGTCCGACGATTTCGGCCATCGCTCGGCGGAAATGTCGATGGTGACCGACATCATGTCGTCGCTGAAGCCGCTGAAGCACAATCTGAAGCATGTCGACGACTGGATGCGCCCCGAAAAGCGCCGCCTCGACTTTCCGCTCGGCCTGCTCGGCGCGAAAGCAACCGTCGAATGGCAGCCCAAGGGCGTGGTCGGCATCATCGCCCCGTGGAACTTCCCGGTGAACCTGACGTTCGGGCCGCTCGCCAATGTGCTGGCCGCCGGCAACCGGGCGATGATCAAGCCATCGGAATTCACCCCGGCCACATCGGAACTGATGGCCAGGGCCGTCGCCCAGCACTTCGACGAGCTGGAAGTCGCAGTCATCACCGGCGGCGCGGAAACCGGGCAGGCCTTTTCGGCGCTCGCTTTCGATCACCTGATCTTCACCGGCGCCACGTCGATCGCCCGGCACGTTATGTCGGCGGCGGCCCGCAACCTTGTGCCGCTGACGCTCGAACTCGGCGGCAAGTCGCCGACCATCCTGTCGCGCTCGGCCGATATCGCGTCCGCCACCGAGCGGGTGGCGATGGGCAAGCTGATGAACGCCGGCCAGATCTGCCTTGCCCCCGATTACATGCTGGTGCCCAGGGAAAAGGAAGCCGAAGTTGTCGAAGGGCTGAAGGCGGCAACCGCCCGCATGTACCCGACGCTGCTCGCCAACGACGACTATACCTCGGTCATTTCCAGTCGCCACCGCGACAGGCTGCAAGCCCATATCGAGGATGCGCGCGCCAAGGGCGCCGAAATCATCGAGGTGAACCCCGCGAACGAGGATTTCTCGAAGCAGAACACCTTCAAGATGCCGCTAACCCTCATCCGCAACCCGACCGACGAAATGACCGTCATGCAGGAGGAAATATTCGGGCCGGTGCTGCCGATCAAAAGCTATTCCGCAGTCGATGAAGCGATCGAATATGTGAACCGGCGTGACCGGCCGCTCGGCCTCTACTGGTTCGGCACCGACAGCGCCGAGGAACGCCGCGTGCTCGACCGCACCATCTCGGGCGGCGTAACGGTGAACGATGTCATCTTTCACGTCTCGGCCGAAGATCTGCCGTTCGGCGGTATCGGCCCGGCGGGGATGGGCAGTTACCACGGCCACGACGGCTTCCGCACCTTCAGCCACGCCAAGTCGATCTATCGCCAGCCGAAGCTCGATCTGGCCGGTCTCGCCGGGTTCAAGCCGCCCTATGGTGAAAAAACCCGCAAGGCTCTGGCCCGCGAACTGAAGCCCTGACAGGGCCGGGGCCGGATTCCACCCGGCACAAGGTCAGAACAGGCTCTCGTCCGGCATCGGGTTCCGGCCGGTCAGCCGCAGATGCTCGCGGATGGCGAAGCGGTCGGTCATGCCGGCCACATAGTCGCCAACGGTGCGCGCAGCCCACGGCTCGGCGCCGCCCAGACGTTGCAACCGTGCACTCCAGGGCGCGGGCAGCCCGGCCGGATCGGCGTGCAGGGCGGCGAACAGTTCCTCCACCACCTGCTCGGCCGGTTCGCGGATGCGCTGCACCGTCGGGTGGGTGTACATTTCGCGCATCAGATAGCGCCGAAGCGGCTGCAACTGCGCCAGCAGGTCGGCGGGAAACCGCGCGATCGCCCCACCGCACGCGCGCACATCCAGCACCGAACCGGGGCGCACTTCGGCCAGCCGTTCGCGCGTTGCACCCAGAAGCCCGTCGACCATCACCCCGATCAGATCGCGGATAAGCTGCGGCACCAGCCGGGATTTGCGCGTCTCGCGCGGCCAGCGGCGCTGCACCGCTTCCCACAGTTCCGCCACCAGTGGCACCTCGGCACACAGATCGTCGAGGCACAGCAAACCGGAACGCAGGCCATCGTCCAGATCATGCGCGTTATAGGCGATGTCGTCGGCAAGCGAGGCAACCTGTGCCTCGAGCCCCGGCCAGGTTTCCAGCTCCAGCGGCCACAGCGCCTCCTGCCCGGCCAGCGCCCAGCCCGGTTCGGCAACCGGGCCGTTGTGCTTGGCGATCCCTTCCAGCACCTCCCACGACAGGTTCAGCCCGTCCCACGCGGGCGTGCGGCTTTCCAGCAGCGTCAGGATGCGCACGGCATGGCCATTGTGGTCGAAGCCGCCGAACGGCTGCATCGCCCGCTGCAAGGCGTCCTCGCCGGAATGGCCGAACGGCGGGTGGCCCAGATCATGCGCCAGCGCCACCACTTCGGCCAGATCCTCGTCCAGCGCCAGAACGCGGGCAATGCTGCGGGCGATCTGCGCCACTTCCAGGCTGTGCGTCAGCCGCACACGGAAATGGTCCTGCTCGGGCGCCACGAACACCTGTGTTTTGGAACGCAGGCGCCGGAACGCCGTGCTGTGGATCAGCCGGTCACGGTCGCGCGCAAAGGCCGTGCGCAGGGGGCTTTCCCCCTCGGCATGCAGGCGGCCACGGCTTTTCGCCGGATCCGAGGCATAGGGCGCAATGGTCATGGCGGACGCAAGGGTCATGGTCCTATTCGCAGCGCCCGGCCGCTCCCTGTCAAGTTCAGCCTGTCAAACTCAGCCCACGGTTCCCGCCTGACGCAGCGCCGCCACCCGCGCTGCATCATAGCCAAGCGACGCCAGCACCCCGTCGGTATCGGCGCCAGCCCTGGGCGCCGGCTGCGGTATAGCGGCGGGCGTTTCGGAATAGCGCGGCGCCGGCATCGGCTGCGTCATGCCGCCGATCTCGGCGAAACTGCCGCGCGCCACATTGTGCGGATGATTGGGCGCTTCCCGCATCGACAGCACCGGCGCAAAGCAGACGTCGGTCATCTCCATCAGCCCGCACCAGTGATCGCGCGACTGGGTCAGGAACAGCGCTGTCAGCTTGGCCTTCAGGTCTGGCCATTTCGCTGCATCCATCTGCGCGTCGAACGCGGGGTCGGCGTCCAGCCCGGTCAGGCGGCGCAGTTCGGCATAGAATTGCGGTTCGATCGACCCGATCGAGATGTAGCCACCATCGGCGCAGGCATAGGTGTCGTAGAAATGCGCTGCGGTATCCAGAAGGTTCACCCCGCGCTCGTCCTTCCAGGCGCCCATGCCCAGAAAGCCCCAGATCATCCCCATCAGCACGGCCGCGCCCTCGGTCATGGCGCAGTCGATCACCTGCCCCTTGCCGGTGGTGCGTGCCGACAGGATCGCCGACACCATGCCAAAGGCCAGCATCATGCCGCCACCGCCGAAATCGCCCACCATGTTGATCGGCGGTGTCGGCTTGTCGCCGGCGCGGCCATAGGCATGCAGCGCGCCGGCAAGGGCGATGTAGTTGATGTCGTGCCCGGCGGCGGGCGCATACGGCCCGGTCTGGCCCCAGCCGGTCATGCGGCCATAGACCAGCCGCGGATTGTCGGCCAGCAGCACATCCGGCCCAAGGCCAAGACGTTCCATCACGCCGGGCCGCAGCCCTTCGAAAAAGCCGTCGGCGCTTTTCACCAGTTCGCGAACGATCGCAATCCCTTCGGCCGACTTCAGATCGACGATGATCGACTTGCGATTGCGCCCCAGCACCGGTTCCGGCGGCTGCCTGCCCGGCCGGTCCACCCGGATCACTTCGGCGCCATGGTCCGCCAGCATCATTCCGGCAAACGGCCCCGGCCCGATTCCGGCCATTTCAACGATGCGGACACCCGCCAGCGGCCCTGCCATATCCGTTCTCCTCCCGTCGCCCGCCGTGGGCGAATCACAACAGGTTGGTAGCGGCTGGGGCGGTGCATTTGCGCCTGTGAAAAAGGCTGGCGCCGGTCAGCCCCGGCCGCGATAGGGCGGCACCCCCTGATCGGGCAGCCACAGGCCTTCGGGCGCCGCGCCTGACTGCCAGAACACATCGATCGGCATGCCCCCGCGCGGATACCAGTAGCCGCCGATCCGCAGCCAGTGCGGCTCCATCTCGTCGAACAGCCGCTTGCCGATGCCGACGGTACAGGCCTCGTGAAAGGCGGCGTGATTGCGGAAACTGCCCAGAAACAGCTTCAGCGCCTTCGATTCGACGATCCGCAGGTTCGGCGCATAGTCGATCACCAGATGGGCGAAATCAGGCTGCCCGGTGACTGGGCACAACGACGTGAACTCGGGCGCGACGAAGCGCACGACATACAGTGTGCCGGGGTGCGGGTTGGGCGGATAGTCCAGCTTCGCCGCTTCGGGGGAAGCTGGAAGCACGCTCGGCTGCCCGAGGTGGGTGGGGGAAAAAGCCATGCCCGACAGATGGCGCGAACGAGACTTGAAGGAAACCCCCCATGCTGCTAAACGCCCGCTTCCCGCCGGGATCGCCGCTTTAGCTCAGCCGGTAGAGCACATCATTCGTAATGATGGGGTCAGGTGTTCGAGTCACCTAAGCGGCACCAG
>NZ_DBNHFX010000154.1:0-1159 GCF_057137845.1 Sandaracinobacteroides sp.
CGGTTACGCCGCGCACCAGTTGCTGCATCAGCACCGACTTCCCGACGCCGCTGCCGGCGATCAGGCCGACGCGCTGGCCGCGCCCCAGCGTCAGCAGGCCGTCGATTGCGCGCACGCCGCTGGCCAGCGGTTCGGTGACTTCGGCCCGGTCGAGCGGCGGTAACGGCCGGCCGCCCAGCGGCCAGCCGTTGTCCGTGGGTAAGGCGCCGCGTCCGTCGATCGGTTCACCGTGGGCGCCGCTTACCCGCCCGAACAACGCGCTGCCGACGCCCACATCATTTGCCTGCGCCAGCAGCCACGCGCGCGCGCCGGGGGCGACGGCGGCATTGCCAAGCGCCATCAGCAGCAGGCGGTCGCCGCGAAAGCCGATGACTTCCGCCTGCACCGGACTTTCCGCCGTGTCGATCGCAACGATCGCGCCGACCGGCGCTTCCAGCCCCTCCATCTGCATCAGCAGGCCTTCGCAGGCGGTAACGCGGCCCGCCCGCGCCGCGCTGAAGCTGGCGGCGCGCAGGCGCGTTGCTGCGCTGTTTGCGGCGGCGGCGATCAGGCCCGCGTTCATGGCGCAAGATCCAGCAGTTGCCCGAGGCGAGCGGAAAGCGAAGCGCGCTGCAAGGCCGGGCCGCACTCGGCCTCGACCACGCCGGGGGCAAGGCCGTCGCGCGCAGCCACTTCCCAGCCGGGGGGCAGGATTTCCGCGCACGGGGCCAGCACATCTGCCGCGACGAACAGCGTGCCCCTGGGCAGCCCTGCCGTTGCTTCGGCGATCAGGCTGCGAAGCGTGGCTTCCGCGATCGGCGGCAGGGCAGCAAGCACCACGCCCATTGTCGTGAACGACAGCGACGCCAGTGCATCGGCAAAGCACGCCTCGATTGCATATGCTGCCGATGCCGCGAGTTCGGCGTGCTGCCGGGTTGCGCTCTCGTGCGAGGCGCGCTCGTTCGCAAGCTGAAGGCGAAGTGCCGCCACTTCGGCTGCCCATGTCGCGTTGGCTTCGGCGCGGGCTTCGGCGCGGGCTGCTTCCAGCGCTTTCGTGTCTGGCGGTGCGGGCCGCGGCGGCCGGGCGGACGGAGGCACGCCCAGCAGCGCCCGCAGCGGCGCAGCGCAGACGGCAAGGCCTGCCTCAGACATAATCCGCCCCCTTGCCGGGCAGGGTGAT
>NZ_DBNHFX010000155.1:0-19770 GCF_057137845.1 Sandaracinobacteroides sp.
AGCAGGTCGGCTGCACGCGCATGCGCTGCGGCCCGTTCCGCACCCGCCACCAGTTGCGCCAGCATGACATTCTCCAGCGCCGAGAAGTCGGGCAGCAGGTGATGGAACTGATAGACGAAGCCCAGCCTGTCGCGGCGCAGCGCCGTGCGCCCCTGATCGCCAAGGCCCGCAGCCTCGGTGCCGAGGATCGCGATCCGTCCGCCGAACCCGCCTTCCAGCAGGCCGGCTGCCTGCAACAGGGTCGATTTGCCGGAACCGGATGGCCCCAGAAGCGCGACAATTTCCCCACGGCTCAACCGCAGGTCGACGCCGCGCAGCACGTCGATCACCGTGTCGCCCTGGCGGAAGCTACGTGTCAGCTCCGCAAGCTCCAGCGCCAGCTTACTCATAGCGAAGCACCGTCACCGGGTCGGTGCCGGATGCCTTCCACGCCGGATACAGTGTGGCAAGGAACGACAGCACCAGCGCCAACGCCACGATCCCGGCAACTTCTGCCGGGTCGGTGCGGGCCGGAAGCTCGGTCAGGTAACGGACCGACGGATCCCACAGATTGGTTCCCGACAGTGCGGCAAAACCCGACACGAGTTGCTGGCGGAACTGCAACACCAGAAAGCCCAGCCCCAGCCCCAGCGTGACGCCCAGCGCCCCGATCGACGTGCCGACGATCACGAACACCCGCATCAGCGCGGCACGGCTTGCACCCATCGTGCGAAGGATGGCGATGTCGCGGGTTTTCGCCCTTACCAGCATGATCAGCGACGAAAGGATATTGAACACCGCTACAAGGATGATGATCGACAGCACCCAGAACATCACCACCTGCTCGACGACGAGCGCCTGGAACAGGGCGGCGTTCATCTGCCGCCAGTCTGTCACCAGCGCCGAAAGCCCGATCTTTTCGGCCAGCGGGCGCATATACTGGTCCACCTTGTCGGGGTCGCGCGTGGTCATCATCACCATGCCCACCTCGTCGCCCATGTCGAACAGCGTCTGCGCCTGGTCCAGCGGCATCACCACGAACGCCTTGTCGAAGTCGTAGATGCCGATCTCGAAGGTGGCGACGATTTCATAGGATACGATCCGGGGGACGGTGCCGAACGGCGTCGTGGTCCCCTGCGGAGAGATGAGGGAAATCCGGTCGCCCACCTTGACGCCGAGATTTTCAGCGAGCCTTGCGCCGATCGCAACCACCGGCTCTCCGGCTTTCAGGCGATGGATGTCGCCCGATTGCACGGTGTTGGCGATGACATCGGTTTTCAGGATGTCGGGCACGCGCATCCCGCGCACCAGCACGCCTTCCACCCTGCCGTTGGCCGAACCCATCAGCGGCTGTTCGATCAGCGGCGTTGCCGTCAGCACGCCATCGGTTTTTTCGGCCAGTTGGACGATGCCCCGCCATTCGGGCAGGCGGCCGCCATAGCCCTGGGCGACGGCGTGGCCGTTCAGGCCCTGAAACCGCTCGAACAGTTCGGCGCGAAATCCGTTCATCACGCTCATGACGGCGATCAACGCCGCAACGCCAAGCGCAACCGCGATCAGCGATATGCCTGCCACCAGCACGATGAAGCGCTCGCCCTGCCCCGGAAGCAGGTAGCGGCGCGCAATCATGCGCTCGTAGGCGGTGATCACGCGACGATACGCGCAAGCGCGCTTTCGATCGACAGTTCGTGCTTTTCGCCGGTCCGGCGGCGCTTCAGTTCGACGGTGCCAGCCGCTGCGCCCTTGGGGCCGACCGTCACCTGCCACGGCAGGCCGATCAGGTCCATCGTTGCGAACTTTTCGCCGCCGCGCGCATCACGGTCGTCGTGGAGGACGCTTTTCCCGGCGGCTTCGAGTGCAGCATGCACCTGTGCTGCGGCCGTCGCGCAGGCAGCGTCGTCGGGGCGCAGGTTGATCAGGCCGATATCGAAGGGCGCAACGGAATCGGGCCAGATGATGCCTTGCGCATCGTGATTGGCTTCGATCAGCGCGCCCATCAATCTGGACACGCCGACGCCGTAGCTTCCCATCAGCGGGTTGACGAGGCTGCCGTCGCGCGCCTGCACCTGCATCCCCATCGACGCCGAATATTTGCTGCCGAAGAAGAAGATGTGCCCCACTTCGATGCCGCGCCGGCGCGCCAGCCGTTCCGGCGGAACCGGGCAATCCGTGACTTTCTCGTGCTCCTCGGCCTCCATCGCATAGAGGCCGCGCAGCTTTGCCGGTGCATCGGCATCCGCGAGATCCACTTCGTCGAGGGCCGAATCATAGAATACCTCGCTCTCGCCGGTGTCGGCGAGAATGTGGAACTCGTGGCTCAGGTCGCCGCCGATCGGGCCGGTCGGCGCGCGCACGGGAACCGCGCGCAGGCCCATCGCGGCAAAGGTGCGCAGATAGGCGGTGAACTGCGCATCATAGCTGGCGCGGCCGCCTTCGGCGTCCATGTCGAAGCTGTAGGCGTCTTTCATCAGGAACTCGCGCCCGCGCATCACCCCGAACCGCGGCCGGACTTCGTCGCGGAACTTCCACTGGATATGATAGAGCGTGCGCGGAAGATCGCGATAGCTGCGGACGCAGTCGCGGAAGATCGCGGTGATCATTTCCTCGTTGGTCGGGCCATACAGCATTTCCCGGCCGCCCCGATCCTGAAACCGCAGCATTTCAGGGCCATAGGCATCATAACGGCCGGACTGGCGCCACAGGTCTGCGGACTGGATGGTCGGCATCAGCAACTCGATGGCGCCGGCGCGGTTCTGTTCGGCGCGGACGATGTCGGCGATGCGGTCGAGAACCTTCAGCCCCAGCGGCAGCCACGCATAGATTCCGGCCGCAGTCTGCCGGATCAGCCCGGCACGCAGCATCAACTGGTGCGAGACGATCTGCGCGTCGGCGGGCGTCTCCTTCATGACGGGCAGGAGGTAGCGGGAAAGCAGCATGGATTGCAGGACCCTTCAGGCCGGTTCGGAAAGGCGGTTGCCTAGCCGATGCTGTGGCGTCGCGGCAACAGCGCTTCGCCGATTTGCTTAGCTTTGGTCATGTTGGATGACAGCATGGCGACGGCCTGTATAACTTTGTCGCACCTGGATGGCAGCGCCGGCCGGGGTTCGGGGCGGGTTCCGGTGGACGTGGCGGCAAGCCACGCCGCCAGGGGCCTTCTGAATAAAGGGGTTCGAACACGAACGTTGAGGGCCGCCCGGCAACCGGGCGGCCCTTTTCCATTTGCCGATTCGCGTGTGCGCGGGTTCGCGGACCGATCAGACCAGGCGCGACTGCTTTACCGCAGCTTCGATGAAGCTGGCGAACAGCGGATGCGGCGCAAACGGCTTCGATTTCAGCTCGGGGTGGAACTGCACGCCGACGAACCACGGGTGGTCGGGCCGCTCGACGATTTCCGGAAGCCGCCCGTCGGGCGACAGGCCGGTGACGACCAGCCCCGCCTTTTCCAGCGCATCGCGATAGCCCATGTTGACTTCGTAGCGGTGGCGGTGGCGTTCCGAGATTGCGGTGCCGCCATAGATAGAAGCGACGTGGCTGTTGCCCAGAAGGCTGGCGGAATAGGCGCCGAGCCGCATTGTGCCGCCCAGATCGCCGCCGTGGGCGCGGGTTTCGAGGCCGCTGTCCGCCATCCATTCGGTGATCAGGCCGACGACCGGTTCCGCCGTCGGGCCGAATTCGGTCGACGAGGCGGCGCGGATCCCGGCGATGTTGCGGGCGGTTTCGACGCAGGCCATCTGCATGCCGAAGCAGATGCCGAAATAGGGAACGTGTCGTTCGCGAGCGAAGCGGATGGCGGCGATCTTGCCTTCGGCACCGCGTTCGCCAAATGCGCCCGGCACCAGAATCGCGTGCAGCGGTTCGAGGCTGGCGGCAATGTCGCTTTCCGGCTGCTCGAACAGCTCGGCGTCGATCCAGCGGATATTCACTTTCACCCGGTTGGCGATGCCGCCATGCACCAGCGCTTCGTTCAGGCTCTTGTAGGCGTCCGGCAGACCGACATATTTGCCGACGACGCCAACTGTCACCTCGCCTTCGGGGTTGGTGAGGCGATCGACGATGTCGTCCCAGCGGGAAAGGTCGGGCGCGGGGCCGGGTTCCAGACCGAAAGCCTTCAGCACTTCGGCGTCCAGCCCCTCGACATGATATTGCAGCGGCACCGCGTAGATGGATTTCGCATCCAGGGCCGGTATCACCGCTTCCTTCGGCACATTGCAGAACAGCGCGATCTTCGCCCGTTCGCTTGCGGGCAGCGGATGTTCGCAGCGGCAGACCAGAACGTCGGGCTGGACACCCAGAGATGCCAGTTCGCGCACGCTGTGCTGGGTGGGCTTGGTCTTCAGTTCGCCAGCCGCTGCAATGAAGGGCACCAGCGTCACATGCGCTGAAATGCTCTGCCCACGGCCGAGTTCGTTCTTCAACTGCCGGATGGCTTCGATGAAGGGCAGCGATTCGATGTCGCCGACGGTACCGCCGATTTCGCAGAGGACGAAGTCCAGATCATCGGTGTCGGCGAGGGCGAACGCCTTGATCGCGTCGGTGACGTGGGGGATCACCTGCACGGTGGCGCCGAGATAATCGCCCCGGCGTTCGCGGTTGATGATCTGCTGATAGATCCGGCCAGAGGTGATGTTGTCGGTCTGGCGCGACGCGACACCGGTGAAACGCTCGTAGTGGCCGAGGTCGAGGTCGGTTTCGGCGCCGTCGTCGGTCACATAGACCTCGCCGTGCTGGTAGGGGCTCATGGTGCCCGGATCGACGTTCAGATAGGGGTCGAACTTGCGGATGCGCACGCGATATCCGCGCGCTTGCAGCAGCGCGCCGAGCGATGCCGCCATCAGGCCCTTGCCAAGCGAGGAGACCACGCCGCCGGTGATGAAGATGAACCGCGCCATGGGAGACAATACCTAAGCTTGGACGCGGCCGCTGTCACGCGCGCCGCGCCGGTTTTCAACAGGGAAGTGAAATTAGTTGGCGACAGGAACGCCGGCAGGGGCCTGTTGCGGTGCGGCCGGGGCGCCACCGGGCGCCGGTGCGGTTGCCGGAGTTGCCGGCGGCACGATGGCCGGAGCTTCCCGCGCCAGGCTGGTGTCGATCGTTTTGGGGCGATTGCTGTGACCCGCAAGCCAGGCAAGAATCAGCGAAGTTGCGATGAACAGCGTGGCGACGATCGACGTGGTGCGGGTCAGCAGGTCGGCGGCGCCACGCGCGGAAACCAGCCCCCCGGTCGATCCGCCGGTGAATCCGCCGCCTTCCGACTTTTGCATCAGGATCACACCCACCAGCGCCAGCGCCAGCAGGGTATGCACGACAAGAAGGAACGTCATCAGCACGGATCAGAAACTCGCAGCCATGTTCGAAAAAATTTTCACGCCGCACATAGGGCGATGCGTGGTCGGGCGCAAGAAGGCGGCGGGTTTGCAGCCCGCCGCCGCCGTTGCCATACGTCGGCGCCTCAGTTGTAGCGCTTCAGTTCTTCCTTGGCGATGGTGACACGGTGCACCTCGTCCGGGCCGTCGGCGAGGCGCAGGGTGCGCTGGCCGGAATAGCTGGAGGCAAGGCCATAGTCCTGGCACACGCCGCCGCCGCCATGCGCCTGAATCGCCATGTCCAGCACCCGCGTCGATACGTTGGGCGCCACCACCTTGATCATTGCGATCAGCGCCTTGGCGTTCTTGTTGCCGACCGTGTCCATCATGTGGGCGGCCTTCAGGCACAGCAGGCGGGCCTGCTCGATTTCGATGCGGGCATTGGCGATACGCTCGTGCCAGACGCTGTGATCCGAGATCGGCTTGCCGAACGCCACACGGCTTTTCAGGCGCTTCACCATCTTTTCCAGTGCCCGTTCCGCCGACCCGATCGAGCGCATGCAGTGGTGGATGCGGCCCGGCCCGAGGCGGCCCTGCGCGATTTCGAATCCACGGCCTTCGCCGAGGATGACGTTCGACACCGGCACCCGGACATTTTCCAGCAGTACTTCGAAGTGGCCGTGCGGTGCGTCGTCGTAGCCGAAGACGTGCAGTGCGCGGACCTTGGTGACGCCCGGCGCATCGACCGGCACCAGCACCTGCGACTGCTGCAGGTGGCGCGGCGCGGACGTATCGGTCTTGCCCATGACGATCGCCACCTTGCAGCGCGGATCGCCGACGCCCGACGACCACCACTTGCGGCCGTTGATGACATATTCATCGCCTTCGCGGCGGATCGATGTTTCGATGTTGGTGGCGTCGGACGAAGCGACCGCCGGTTCCGTCATCAGGAAGGCCGAGCGGATTTCCCCGCGCGACAGCGGCGCCAGCCACTGTTCCTGCTGCTCGCGCGTGCCGTAGCGTGCAAGCACTTCCATGTTGCCGGTATCCGGCGCCGAGCAGTTGAACACCTCGCTCGACCAGCCGACCCGGCCCATTTCTTCGGCAAGCGGGGCATATTCGAGGTTGGTAAGCGGGGTCCCCTCGAACTCGAAGTGGTGGACCGGCTTGCCGCCGTGCGTCGGCGGCACGAACATGTTCCACAGGCCCGCGGCACGCGCCTTGGGCTTCAGTTCCTCGATGACCGGGATCACCTTCCAGCGTTCGCCCCTGGCGGCCTCGTCCTCGTAGCGGGCTTCGTTCGGATAGACATGTTCGTCCATGAAGGCGCGCACGCGCTCCTGCATTTCCTTCATGCGTGGTGTATATTCGAAATCCATGGGCAATCTCCCGGTTTCCATCATGATTGGTGCGCGGCGGAAACTAGGCGGGCTTGCGGGTGGCTGCAACCAATGCTTTGTGCAGTATCCGGGCCGCAGGTGCGGCCGATTGTCAGGGAGACCAGGACGCGATGAAAAAGGTCGAAGCGATCATCAAGCCGTTCAAGCTCGACGAGGTGAAGGAGGCGCTGCACGAGGTCGGCGTCTCGGGGATCACCGTCACCGAAGCGCGCGGTTTCGGGCGGCAGAAGGGGCATACCGAACTGTATCGGGGCGCGGAATATGTCGTCGACTTCCTGCCCAAGGTGCGCCTTGAAATGGTGCTAGACGATTCGCAGGTGGATCGCGTGGTTGAAGCGATCGCGAACGCTGCCCGCACGGGGCGCATCGGCGACGGAAAAATCTTCGTCTCGACGATTGACAGGGCGCTTCGAATCCGCACAGGCGAAACCGATCTCGACGCCATCTGACCACAGGGTTTCCGAAGCGGGGCATCCGAAGGCGGGGCGGCGCCGGATCGCAACCGATCCATTCCTGCAAACTAGCGAGGACTTTCATGGCCACGAAGCCGTCCGACATCCTGAACACCATCCGGGACAAGGAGATCGACTGGGTCGATCTGCGCTTCACCGACCCGCGCGGGAAATGGCACCACATGACGATGGCGCGGCGCACCATCAACGAGGACAATCTGGAAGAAGGCTTCATGTTCGACGGGTCGTCGATCGCCGGCTGGAAGGTGATCAACGAATCCGACATGATCCTGAAGCCGGACCTCGAGTCCTTCAACGTCGACCCGTTCAGCGCCACGCCGATGGCGATTCTGGTCTGCGACGTGGTCGAGCCGTCGACGGGTGAACTCTACCGCCGCGACCCGCGCTCGACCGCCAAGCGCGCCGAAGCCTATCTGAAAAGCACCGGCATCGGCGACACGGTCTATATCGGCCCGGAAGCCGAATTTTTCATGTTCGACGACGTGCGCTTCGGCACCGGCTACAACGGGTCGAGCTTCAGCATCGACGACATCGAGTTCCCGACCAACAGCAACCGCAGCTACGAGGAAGGCAATCTGGGCCATCGGCCGCGCGCCAAGGGCGGTTATGTTCCGGTGGCGCCGGTGGATTCGGCAACCGACATCCGTGCCGAAATGGTGCAGACCATGCTGGACATGGGCCTGCCGTGCGACAAGCATCACCACGAGGTCGCCGCATCGCAGCATGAACTGGGGCTGGAGTTCGGCACGCTGGTGCAGACGGCCGACCGCATGCAGATCTACAAATATGTCGTGCACATGGTGGCGCAGGCCTACGGCAAGACGGCGACGTTCATGCCCAAGCCGATCAAGGAAGACAACGGCTCGGGGATGCACACCCACCTGTCGATCTGGAACAAGGGCAAGCCGCTGTTCGCTGGCGAAGGCTATGCCGGGCTTTCGGATACCGCGCTTTACTTCATCGGCGGCATCATCAAGCACGCCAAGGCCTGCAACGCCTTCACCAACCCGACGACCAACAGCTACAAGCGGCTGGTGCCGGGCTTCGAAGCGCCGGTGCTGCTGGCCTATTCCGGCAGCAACCGTTCGGCGTCGTGCCGGATTCCGGCAGGTTCCGGCGCCAAGGCCAAGCGGGTGGAAGTGCGGTTCCCCGATCCACTCGCCAATCCCTACCTTGCCTACTCGGCGCTGCTGATGGCCGGTCTCGACGGGATCGAGAACCGCATCCACCCCGGCCAGCCGATGGACAAGAACCTCTATGACCTGCCGCCGCGCGAACTGAAGAAGATCCCGTCGGTTTGCGGATCGCTGCGTGAAGCGCTGGCCTCGCTCGACAAGGGGCGCGCGTTCCTGACCAAGGGCGGCGTCTTCACCGATGACCAGATCGACAGCTACATCGCGCTGAAGATGGAGGACGTTCTGCGCTGGGAGATGGCGCCCAGCCCCGTCGAGTTCGAGATGTACTACAGCGGCTGATGCAGTCGGCCGCCTCGTCGCGGCCGGCAGTTGGATAAACCCGCCATTTCGGAAGCTTCCCCCGTGCCTTGCCTTGAACGGGCCTGCGGACGGGGGTAGTTTCCGTGATGTCAGCAAGAATCGCGCCAATCATAGCGGTGCGTGAACAATATGCTGGCGATTGGTGTCGCAGTACGAAAGGCCGGGTTTGACAACGATGGTGGCCGAGGCTGGTGTGGGCGAAATGCGGGGCGGCGTGGCCGCTGCCGACAATGGCCTTGCGGTCGTGTCGATCGGCAAATCCTATGACAAGCGCGTCGTGCTGCGCGACGTGTCGCTGTCGGTAAACCGCGGAGAAGTGGTGGGGCTGCTTGGCCCGAATGGTGCCGGCAAGACCACCTGTTTCTATTCGATCATGGGTTTGGCCGCCCCCGATCAGGGCCGCATCCTGCTGGACGGGGTCGATATCACACGGCTGCCGATGTATCGGCGCGCGGTGCTGGGGCTTGGCTATCTGCCGCAGGAAACGTCGATTTTCCGTGGCATGACGGTCGAGGACAATATCTCGGCAGTGCTGGAAGTATCCGAACCGGACCCGGTGGCACGCGCCGCCCGCCTTGAGCAGTTGCTGGGCGAATTCAACATCACCCGCCTGCGCACCAGCCCGGCGATGGCCCTTTCCGGAGGGGAACGCCGCCGCTGCGAGATTGCGCGCGCGCTTGCCGCCAGCCCTTCGATCATGCTGCTGGATGAGCCGTTCGCCGGGATCGACCCGATTTCGATCGCCGACATCCGCACATTGGTCAGCCACCTGAAGGACCGCGATATCGGGGTGCTGATCACCGATCACAATGTCCGCGAAACGCTCGACATCGTCGATCGCGCCTGCATCATCTATGATGGCCGGGTGCTGTTCGAAGGCACGCCCGACGCGCTGGTCGCCGATGAATCGGTGCGGAAATTCTATCTGGGCGAGGATTTCTCGCTGTGACGGCGATGGTTTCCATCACCAGAACCGGCGGCAACCGCACGGCCGAAGGCGGCTGACCATGGGACTGGGGCCGCGCCTTGATCTGCAGACCAGCCAGACGCTGACCCTTTCCCCGCAGTTGCAGGCAGCGATCAAGCTGCTGGCGCTGGGCAATCTCGAACTCGCTGCAGAAATTGCAGCCGAACTTGACCGCAATCCCCTGCTCGAAATCGAGGGCGAAGGCGACGGCGACGCCTTCGGCTCCGAGCCGACCGCCGACGGAGAAGCACCCGCAACGCAGTCGTCCGATGCGGCCGACATGGATCTTGAACTGGCTGCAGGCGGCGGTGCGGCGTCGGATGCCGACCAGGACGTCGACATGGGAGAGGAGCGCTTCCATCACGACTGCGCCTCCGACAGCAACCGCACGGCCGGCAGCGACGAGGATTTCAGCTTCGACAGTTTCGCCGCCGGCACGCCATCCTTGTCGGAAGTGCTGGAACGGCAGGCGATGGCGCTTGGCGGGGCCGATCTTGCGATCGCCATGCACCTCGTCTCGCTGATCGACCCGGCCGGGTATCTGACCGACCCCGTTGCGGAAATCGCAGCCCGTCTGGGTGTCGCCGAGACCGAGGTCGAACGGGTGCTGGCGATCGTGCAGAGCTTCGAGCCAACAGGCGTCGGCGCGCGAAACCTTGCCGAATGCATCGCGTTGCAAGCAAAGGAAGCCGATCGCTACGACCCGTGCATGGCCGCCCTGATCGATAATCTCGACCTTGTCGTGCGCGGCGACCTCGTGAAGCTCCGCCGCCTGTGCGACGTCGATGCCGAGGAACTGGCGGACATGCTGCGGGAACTGCGCAGCTACGATCCGAAGCCGGGTCTGGTCTATGGCGGCGGAGAGGCGGTCCCGATCGTGCCGGATGTGTTCGTCCGCCGTGTGGCACGCGGCTGGGCCGTCGAGCTGAACAACGCCACCTTGCCGCGCCTTGTCGTCAACCGGCGCTATCACGCGCGGATCGCCGCCCATTCCGCCAGTGCCGAAAATGTGCGCGGCAAGGCCGAGCGGCAGTTCCTCGACGGCTGTCTCGCACAGGCGAACTGGCTGATGAAGGCGCTCGATCAGCGGGCGTCGACCATCCTGAAAGTATCAACTGCGCTGGTCGAGGAGCAGCGCGCGTTCTTCGAACATGGGGTGGCGCGGCTGAAGCCGCTGACGCTGCGCCGTATCGCCGACATGATCAGCATGCACGAATCGACGGTCAGCCGCGTGACCAGCAACAAATATCTGTCGTGCGAGCGCGGCGTTTTCGAGCTGAAATATTTCTTCACCACGGCGATCCACGCAGCCGACGGCGGCGACGACGCGTCGGCCGAGGCCGCCCGGCAGATGCTGAAGGCGCTGATCGAGGCAGAAGCGCCGTTGAAGCCGCTGTCCGACGACCGGCTCGTCGAGATGCTGCGGGCCGAGGGCTATGATCTGGCCCGCAGGACGGTGGCGAAATACCGCGAGGCGATAGGCATCCCCTCGAGCTTCGACCGCAGGCGCCGGGCGCTGGTGAAGGCCGCCTGACGCGCAGTTCCTAGAACGCCATGCCCAGCAGCGCGCCGAGATCCGCCAGCGCCTGTTCCTCGGTTGTCACCTTGATTGCGCGCATGCCAAGCATCGCCGCCGGTTTGCAGTTGATCCCCAGATCATCGAGATAGATGCAGTGTTCGGGCGCAACATCCAGCGCTTCGCACATCATCACATAGATGCGCGGATCGGGCTTGCGGACACCGGCCTTCGAGCTTTCGATCACATGATCGAACCGGCCCAGAATGGCGCTCACGCGGTCGGCGGCATCGGCGTTTGCGGCCATCCCGGCGCCGTTTCCGACGTTTGCATTGTTGGTGATGCAGCCAAGCCGGAACCCTGCCGCTTTCAGCCGGTCGAGGGTTGCAACCATGCGCTGCCGGACATCGCCCGAAAGCAGCGGCAGCACATCGCTTCCGGGAACGTCGTGGCCAAGGGCCAGCGCTTCGGCGCGGAAGATCACATCGAAGCTTTCCGCGCCGATTTCATTGCGTTCAAGGCGCGCCCAGGCGTTGGTGTCGGGGTTGCGGGCGTTGACGCTGCGGATGAACCCGTTGGGCAGTGCGCGCGCCCGCTCGTATCGGGCGAACGCCTCGAACGGCGAGGTGGTGATGACCCCGCCGAAATCCCACAGAACCGCCTTGGTCGGCTGCAAATCGCCCTCCTGTCTTTTTCTGATGTGTTGCAGCGGTGGATGCCGCCTTGCCGCCGAACCTGCAAGCTGGCAGGGCTGCGCCATGGGAAAGAAGCTGACCTGGTGGATTCTTGGCGCGCTGGCTCTGGGCCTTGTCGCGGGGTTCCTGATCAACCGTATGGCGACACCCGAAACAGCCAAGCAGAGCGCCTATTATCTGGGGATCGTCACCGATCTGTTCCTGCGCCTGATCAAGATGATCATCGCGCCGCTGGTGTTTTCGGCGCTGGTTTCCGGGATCGGCCACATGGGGGGGGACACCAAGGCGCTCGGCCGCATCGGCGGCCGCGCCGTCGGCTGGTTCGTCGGCGCGTCGATGGTGTCGATCGTGATCGGCATCTTTGCAGTGAACCTGTTGCAGCCGGGCGTCGGTCTCGATCTGCCGCTGCCGCCCGCGTCGGCCGAAAGCGGGGTTGCCGTCGCCTCGTTCGACCTGAAGCAGTTCGTCACCCATCTGGTGCCGAAATCGATCGTCGAGGCGCTGGCCACCAACGAAATTCTGCAGATCGTCGTGTTCTCGTTGTTCGCAGGTGCCGCATTGGCGCAGATGGGCGAAAAGGGCGCCCCCATCCTGAAGGCGATGGATGCGCTGATGCATCTGATGCTGATCGTGACCGGCTATGTGATGCTGTTCGCGCCGGCAGCGGTTTTTGCCGCCGTCGCCGCCACCATCGCCGAACGCGGCCTTGGCGTCGTCGCCACCTATGGCGCGTTCATGGGCGGGTTCTATGTGGCGCTGGCGTTCCTGATGTGCACCATCCTGTTCGCTGGCGGGCTGGTGATCGGCATGAAGAATGCCGGGCGGCTGGCGATGGAAATCCGCGACCCGTTCGTGCTGGCCTTTACCACCGCCAGTTCGGAAGCGGCCTATCCGCGCACGATGGAAGCGTTGGAACGGTTCGGCGTACCGCCGCGCATCGCCAGCTTCGTGCTGCCGCTGGGCTACAGTTTCAATCTCGACGGATCGATGATGTATTGCTCGTTCGCGACGATCTTCATCGCGCAGGCCTATGGCATCGACCTGACGCTGGGGCATGAAATCACCATGCTGCTGATCCTGATGGTCACGTCGAAGGGCATGGCTGGCGTTCCGCGCGCCAGCCTCGTCGTCATCGCCGCGACGCTCGGGCAGTTCAACATCCCGGAAGCGGGCCTCGTCCTCATCCTGGCGGTCGACCATTTCCTCGACATGGGGCGTTCGGCGACCAACGTCGTCGGCAATGCGGTGGCGACCGCAGTCGTCGCCAAATGGGAGGAAAATCGCCCCGGCTGACCTGCTGAAAGCGCGCATGATTTTTTGCGGAGCAGCACTCCGCACTCTCTTGACTTGATGCACGACAAGGTTACGCTCCCTTCGAATGATAAGGGAGTGAGGAACCATGGCAACGCTTGCGCGCACGGCGGAACTGCCGCTCGATATTCTGGATATCGGCAATCCGCATCTGTGGCTTGAATACAAGGACGTGCTGTCGAACTTTGCCCGGCTGCGGGCGGCGGGGCCGGTCCACTGGTGCCCGGAATCCATGTATGGCCCCTACTGGAACATCGTGTCGCATCAGCACATCATGGAGGTTGAGGGGCGGCCCGACATTTTCTCGTCCAGTTGGGAAAAGGGCGGCATCACCATTGCCGAACGCCCGGAAGGCCGCAACGATGAACCAAACATGCCGATGTTCATCGCCATGGACCGGCCGCAGCACACCGCGCAACGGCGCACAGTGGCCCCGGCGTTCACCCCGTCCGAAGTCGTCCGCCAGGCCGACAATATCCGCCGCCGCACGGACGAACTGCTGGATAGCCTGCCTGTCGGTGAACAGTTCGACTGGGTGGACAAGGTATCCGTCGAACTGACGACGGGGATGCTGGCCATCCTGTTCGACTTCCCGTGGGAGGACCGCCGCCTGCTGCCCAAATGGTCGGACAATGCGACCGACTTCGAGGCGATGGAAAGCGACGAGAAGAACAAGGAGCGCTGGGAAATCCTCTATGAGATGGTGGGTTATTTCACCAACCTCTGGAACGAGCGGGCGAAACAGGAACCGCGCCCGGATCTGATTTCGATGATGATCCATTCCGACGCCACCAAAGACATGACCCCGCAGGAGTTCATGGGCAATCTGGTGCTGCTGATCGTCGGCGGCAACGACACCACGCGCAACACCATGTCGGGGTCGGTGATGGCGCAGCATCTGTTCCCCGACAACTGGGCGAAGATGATGGCGAACCCGGAACTGATCGCCAACGGCACCTCGGAACTGATCCGCTGGCAGACGGCGCTTGCCCACATGCGCCGCACCGCGACGCAGGATTTCGAAGTTGGCGGCAAGCTCATCCGCGCCGGCGAGAAGGTGGTGATGTGGTATCTCTCGGCCAACCGCGACGAGAGCGTGTTCAAGAATGCCGACGTGTTCGACCCCACCCGCGAGAACGCGCGGCGGCACCTTTCGTTCGGTTTCGGCATCCACCGCTGCGTTGGCTATCGTCTTGCCGAACTGCAACTGACGACGCTGCTGGAGGGAATGCAGAAGCGCAAGATGAAGGTGGAACTGGTCGGCGAGCCGACGCGGGTCTATTCTTCGTTCGTGCACGGCTATCGCGGCATGCCCGTCGTGATGACGCGCGGCTGAGGCGCGACCGGGGAACACCCATACCCAGATTACCGGAGAGAGGGAGAACAGCAGGCGAGGTGGCGGTTTCGCTGCCCCGCCTGTTCGATCAATAGCGTTCGCGGCCCTTCGGGTCCGGGCCGAAGGCATTGCGCGCGGGCGTGCCATCGAGCAGGTAGAAGATCAGCAGCACGAAGCCGCCGATCCCCGTCAGCCCGAGAAGCAGCCACCACCCCGACTTGTCGCTGTCGTGCAGGCGGCGGACCGATACTGCAAGCGATGGCAGGAACAGCGCGATAGCGGCGATCACGATGATGGTTGCGGGCACCATGCTCGCCGTCGTCGAGACCTTAAGCTCGGAAAACTCGAACGGCGTGCTGACGACTTCTGCCGGGGTCAGCGTGGCATAGAGCCAGTAGTTCAGAGCGCCGAACAGCAGCACCAGAAACAACTGCCATAGCCAGTATTCGCGTCGGCGGGCTCGGCCGCTGAACGTGGCATATTTTCGCCAGGGTTCGAACATCAATGGTTCCTTCTTGGGCGTGGGATGGGTCGTGTGGTCAGCGTGTGGAAACCACCAGTTCGAGCGGCGCGGCATTCGGCTGTGCCTGGTCGGGCGCAACGACGCCGATGCGCCCTGCCGCAACGCCTGCGGTTTCCAGTTGCGTGACCAGATCCGCCGCCGAAGGGGCGGCGCCACGGATCGCAACCTGCGCCTGCGGATAGGCGTTCAGCACGGTTGCGATGTCCTTGATCGCGCGCGCGGGTGGCATCCTGCCGCCACGTCTGTCGGTATACAGCGGGAAGTTTGCGGGCGCCGGTTCGTTGCTTGCCAGAAAGGCTGCAACTTCTTGCGCCGGGCCTCCCCGCGCCAGCAGCAGCGCCGTTCCGTCGGCGAGCGTGACGCGGATGGTGGGCGCCGAGGCTTCGGTGACGAGGATCGTGTTGTCGGTTCCCGGCAACCGCAGAAATGACGGCCGTTCGGCGCGGAAGCCGCGAATGCCGATTGCCAGCACCAGACCGGCGATCACTGCCATCAGGACGGGAAGCAGCCGTTCCGACAGACGTCCCAAAATGCGCCTCTCCCGCAGGCCTCGGGGTTGAGGCCGATTGCCCGAGGCTACATGATTCATGCCGCCGTGGCGAGGGTGCTGAAGGGCGCAACGGATGGTCAGGTCGTGGCACGCTGGCGGCGATAGCTCAGGGCCTCGGCAACATGCTGGCGACCGATGACTGCGCTGCCATCCAGATCGGCGATGGTGCGCGCAACGCGCAGCATTCTGGTCCAGCCACGGGCGGAAAGTTTCATCGTTTCCGCCGCGCGCTGCAGCAATGCGCGCGCGTCTGCGGCCAGCATGTCGGGCGTTTCCAGCCACTTCCCCTCGGCTTCGGCATTGGTGCGCGCGGCCGTGCCCTGGTAGCGGCGTTGCTGGACGGCGCGGGCATGGGCCACACGCAGGCCGATCGCATCGCTGCGTTCCGCCGGTGCGGGCAGGGCCAGATCGCTTGCTTTCAGGGCTTCGATGTCGACGAAAATGTCGATCCGGTCGAGGAGAGGGCCGGAAATGCGTGCCTGATAGTCGTCGGCGCAGCGCGGCGCGCGCGAGCAGGCAAGCGAGGCGTCGGCCAGATGGCCGCAGCGGCACGGGTTCATGGCCGCGATCAACTGCACGCGCGACGGATAAGTGACATGATGCGCAGCGCGCGCGACCTCCACCTGCCCGCGTTCGAGCGGCTGCCGCAGCGCATCGAGGACGCCGCGCGGAAACTCCGGCAGTTCGTCGAGGAACAGCACGCCCAGATGCGCGAGGCTTACTTCACCCGGCCGCGCGCGGCTGCCGCCGCCGACCAGCGCCGCCATCGACGCCGAATGGTGCGGCGCGCGGAATGGCCGATTGCGCGGCATGCGTCCGCCTTCCAGCAGCCCGGAAAGCGAGGCGATCATCGCCACTTCCAGCGCTTCCCCGGCAGACAGCGGCGGCAGAATACCGGGCAGGGCCGCCGCCATCATCGACTTGCCGGCGCCGGGCGGGCCGCTCATCAGCAGGTTGTGGCCGCCGGCCGCTGCAATTTCCAGCGCCCGCTTGGGGGTTTCCTGCCCCTTCACATCGCCGAAATCCGGGCCGGAAAACGGGCACGCGGCAAGATCGGCGCTTTCAGGCGGCGCGATCGGCTTTGCCCCCTTCAGGTGCGCGACCAGCGCATGCAGATCGGGCGCTGCGATCAGTTCCATGCCGCCGTCGATCGCGGTGAACCAGGCGGCTTCGGCGCCCTGTGCGCCGGGGCAGATCAGCCCCAGGCCATTGGCCCGCGCGTGCATCGCCGCCAGCAGCACGCCGGGCGACGGGGTGATGCGGCCATCGAGCGACAGTTCCCCGACGGCGACATAATGTGCGAGCGTTTCCGGATCGACCACACCTATCGCGGCCAGCAGGCCAAGCGCGATCGGCAGATCGTAATGCGAACCGGCCTTTTCCAGATCGGCAGGCGCCAGATTGACCGTGATCCGCTTGGCCGGCATCGCCAGCCCGAGCGCGGCAAAGGCCGCCGTCACCCGGTCGCGGCTTTCCTTGACTGCCTTGTCGGGCAGCCCGACGACGACGAAACTGACCAGCCCCGACGCCAGTTGCACCTGCACATCGACCGGGCGGGCCTCCAGCCCGAGATAGGCGACCGTCGCGACCCGAGCGACCATAGTTTCTGTTCCCCCGACTGGCCCGACCCGGATCGTGGTGCCTGCGCCACGGCAGCCGCAAACCTGCACGTTCCCAAGCTGGCGCGCCGTCTAGCGCATTGAAGGGCAATGTTAAAGTGCCGCACAGCAGGCTTTTTCGTTGGGGAATCAGGCCGACGCGCCTATCTAACGGCGACAGACTGCAAAGGACCGATCCGTGGCTGAACCGACGCCAATCACCCAGAACCCCGACATCCGGCTGCTGGGGCGCATCCTTGGCGATGTGATCCGCGATCTGGGCGGCGACGACCTGTTCCGGCGCACCGAGGCGATCCGCGCCGCATCCGTGACACGCCAGCGCGAGGGGCTGGGTGTCGAAACGCTTGCCGGGGAACTGGGCGCGCTTTCGCTCGATGATACGCTGGCGTTCCTCAGGGGCTTCATGCTGTTCTCGATGCTGGCGAACCTTGCCGAAGACCGGCAGATGTCGGCTTCGGCAGGCGCCGCGCCCGAAGCCGGGGCGACGCTGGCGCAGGCGGTTGCGACGCTGCACGAACGCGGCATCGGCAAGCCGCAGATCGCAGCCCTGCTGGCCCGCGCACGCGTGACCCCGGTGCTGACCGCCCACCCGACCGAAGTGCGCCGGAAAAGCGTGATCGACCACCGCAACCGCATCGCCGAACTGATGCAAATGGCCGATCGCGGCGCGATGCAGGCCGGGCCGGGCGAAACCGTCGAGCGGGCGATCCGCCGGCAGGTGGCGCTGCTGTGGCAGACGCGGCCGCTGAGGCGGGAACGCATCCTTGTGTCGGATGAAATCGA
Organism: Sandaracinobacteroides sp.; assembly: GCF_057137845.1. Taxonomy (NCBI): domain Bacteria; kingdom Pseudomonadati; phylum Pseudomonadota; class Alphaproteobacteria; order Sphingomonadales; family Sphingosinicellaceae; genus Sandaracinobacteroides; species Sandaracinobacteroides sp. The sequence goes on from NZ_DBNHFX010000155.1 coordinate 17,952, forward strand.
TTCCGCGCTGCACTGGCTGGGGCAGGATTTTCTGCCGGTCATGCCGCGCCTGCTGCAAGGCTGGGCCGACCTGCTTGGCGCCCCGGTGCCGCCGTTCCTGACGGTCGGAAGCTGGATCGGCGGCGACCGCGACGGCAATCCCAATGTCACTGCGGAATCGCTGCGAACGGCGATGCGGCGGGCGGCGGCGCTGCTGTTCGACTGGTATCTGGCGCAGGTTCACGCGCTTGGGGCCGAACTGTCGATTTCATCCGAGCTGGCCCCGGTTCCCGAAGGCGTGATGCGCCTTGCCGACGCCAGCGGCGACGGCAGCCCCGCGCGCGCCGACGAGCCCTATCGCCGCGCGCTGACCGGCATCTACGCGCGGCTGGCGACAACTGCCGAGCAACTGTCGGGCATGCCGCCTGCGCGCCCGGCGCGTGTGCTGGCCGAACCCTACGCCAGCCCCGAGGCGTTTATGGCCGATCTGGACTGCCTTGCCGAAGGCGCAGAAGCGGCGGGTGCCGGTGGCGGCGCGCTCGATCTGCTGCGGCTGGCCGTCGGGCAGTTCGGCTTCCATCTGGCTGCAATCGATTTGCGCCAGAACAGCGACGTGCACGAGGCAAGCGTCGCCGAACTGTTGCAACTGGCAGGCGTAGAGGCCGACTATCGCGCGCTGGACGAGGACCAGCGCGTGGCGCTGCTGCTGCGTGAACTGTCGTCGGTCAGGCTGCTGACGACGCCGCTGGCGCCGGTTTCCGATCGCACGGCCGGCGAACTGGCGATCTTCGGTGCCGCCGCCGACATCCGCCGCCTGCACGGGCCGGCGGCGATCACCACCTACATCATTTCCAAGACCAACGCGCTTTCCGACCTGCTGGAACCGATGCTGCTGATGCGCGAGGCCGGAATGCTGGCGCCCGGTGCGACGCCGCACCCCGACCTGATGGTGGTGCCGCTGTTCGAAACCATCGCCGATCTTGAAGCCGCGCCCGATACGATGCGCCGGTTTCTGTCGCTGCCCGGCGTTGCCGATGCGGCGCGCGCGCGCGGCTGCCAGGAAGTGATGATCGGCTATTCCGACAGCAACAAGGATGGCGGCTACATCACTTCGACCTGGTCGCTGCATCGGGGGACTTCGGCGCTGGCGCGCGTGTTCGACGAACTTTCCGTGCCGATCCAGCTTTTCCACGGGCGCGGCGGATCGGTCGGGCGCGGCGGCGGCCCCAGCTTCGACGCCATCCGCGCGCAACCGCCCGGAACCGTTGCAGGCCGCATCCGCATCACCGAACAGGGCGAAATCATCGCTGCGAAATATGGCACGCCGGAAGCCGCCGCGCGGACGCTGGAAACCGTCGCTGCCGCAACGGTGCTGGCCACGCTCGAACCGCCGGCGTTGCCGCAGGCCGATGCCGCCCGCTTCACCGCTGCGATGGATCGGCTGTCGGCCGAAGGGTTCGCCGCCTATCGCGGGCTGGTCTATGAACAGTCGGGGTTTCGCAGTTTCTTCCGGGCGATGACCCCGATCTCCGAGATTTCCAGCCTGAAGATCGGTTCGCGCCCGGCAAGCCGCACCGCATCCGACGCGATCGAGGATCTGCGTGCCATCCCCTGGGTGTTCAGCTGGTCGCAGGCGCGGGTGATGCTGCCCGGCTGGTATGGCACCGGGCAGGCGTTGCAGCGGTTTTCCGATCAGGGCCTGTTGCGGGCGATGGCCGAACAGTGGCCGTTCTTCCAGACGATGCTGGCCAACATGGAGATGGTGCTGGCCAAGTCCGACATGGGGATTGCCGCGCGCTACGCCGAGCTGGCCGGCGCCGAGGGTGCGCCGCTGTTCGGA
>NZ_DBNHFX010000156.1:0-1534 GCF_057137845.1 Sandaracinobacteroides sp.
CGGTTACGCCGCGCACCAGTTGCTGCATCAGCACCGACTTCCCGACGCCGCTGCCGGCGATCAGGCCGACGCGCTGGCCGCGCCCCAGCGTCAGCAGGCCGTCGATTGCGCGCACGCCGCTGGCCAGAGGTTCGGTGACTTCGGCCCGGTCGAGCGGCGGTAACGGCCTGCCGCCCAGCGGCCAGCCGTTATCGGTGGGCAATGCGCCGCGTCCGTCGATCGGTTCACCGTGGGCGCCGCTTACCCGGCCGAACAATGCGCTGCCGACGCCCACATCATTTGCCTGCGCCTGTAGCCACGCGCGCGCACCGGGTGCGACGGGGGCGTTGCCAAGCGCCATCAGCAGCAGGCGGGCGCCGCGAAAGCCGATGACTTCCGCCTGCACCGGGCCTTCCGCCGTGTCGATCGACACGATCGCACCAACCGGCGCTTCCAGCCCCTCCATCTGCATCAGCAGGCCTTCGCAGGCGCTAACGCGGCCCGCCCGCGCCGCGCTGAAGCTGGCGGCGTGCAGGCGCGTTGCTGCGCTGTTTGCGGCGGCGGCGATCAGGCCCGCGTTCATGGCGCAAGATCCAGCAGTTGCGCGAGGCGGGCCGAAAGCGAAGCGCGCTGCAAGGCCGGGCCGCATTCGGCCTCGACCACGCCGGGGGCGAGGTCGTCGCGCGTCGCCACTTCCCAGCCGGGGGGCAGGATTTCCACGCACGGGGCGAGCACATCTGCCGCGACGAACAGCGTGCCCCTGGGCAGCCCTGCCGTTGCTTCGGCGATCAGGCTGCGAAGCGTGGCTTCCGCGATCGGCGGCTTTGCAGCAAGCAGCACGCCCATTGCCGTGAACGACAGCGACGCCAGTGCATCGGCAAAGCGCGCCTCGATCGCAGAGGCTGATGCAGCCGCGAGTTCGGCGTGCTGCCGGGTTGCGCTCTCGTGCGAGGCGCGCTCGTTCGCAAGCTGGAGGCGAAGTGCCGCCACTTCGGCTGCCCATGTCGCGTTGGCTTCGGCGCGGGCTTCGGCGCGGGCCGCTTCCAGCGCTTTCGTGTCTGGTGGTGCGGGCCGCGGCGGCCGGGCGGACGGAGGCACGCCCAGCAGCGCCCGCAGCGGCGCAGCGCAGACGGCAAGGCCTGCCTCAGACATAATCCGCCCCCTTGCCGGGCAGGGTGATCGTGCCGTCCGCCGCCAGTTTGCGGGCGGCCGCCGCGATTGCCTTCTGTGCGCTGGCCGCTTCGTCCAGCTTGACGGGCCCGCGATTGCTGATTTCGTCGCGCAGCGCTTCGGCGGCGCGCTGCGGCATGGCCCCCAGCAGCCGTTCACGCAGATCCGGCTGGGCCGCGCGCAGGGCCGGGATCAGCAGTTCCGCATCGACCGTGCGCAGCAGGTTCTGCAAGGCACGGGCGTCGAGCCGGGCGAGATCGGCGAAGGTGAACAGCGTTTCCGAAAGAATTTCCGCTGCCGCCGGGTCGGCGTCGCCAAGCGCCCGTAGCGCCGCTTCCTCGTCGAGGCCGGCCAGATTGATGAGATCGGCGGCCCGCTGCATCCC
>NZ_DBNHFX010000157.1:0-3068 GCF_057137845.1 Sandaracinobacteroides sp.
GACGTCTTCGTATCCGTGAACCTCGACGGCACGGGGCAGCATATGATTGCCACCGGCGTCGGCTTTTACGACCACATGCTGGAACAACTGGCCCGGCACGGCCTCTTCGATCTGGAAATCCGCACGACCGGCGATCTCCATATCGACGCGCACCACACCGTCGAGGACACCGCGATCGCACTGGGGCAGGCATTCGCGCAGGCGCTGGGGGATCGGGCCGGCATCTGCCGCTATGGCCACGCCTACGCCCCGATGGACGAGACGCTGTCGCGCGTCGCCCTCGATATTTCCGGCCGGCCGTTCCTGCTGTGGAAAGCAACCTTCAGCCAGCCGCGCCTCGGAGACATGGACTGCGAACTGATCCAGCACGTGTTCCACAGCTTTGCGCAGGCCGCCGGAATCACGCTGCACGCCGAAGTGCTGCATGGCGAGAACAATCACCACATCGCGGAAAGTCTGTTCAAGGCCCTCGCCCGCGCGCTGAAGGATGCCGTTTCGATCGACCCCCGGCAGGCGGGCCGCATTCCCTCAACCAAGGGCACGCTCGTCTGACGTCATGGTGATCGCAGTCGTCGATTATGGTGCGGGCAATCTTCGCTCGGCGGCAAGGGCGCTCGAAGCGGCCGGGGCGCAAGGCGTCGTCGTCACGCAGGATCCGCAGGCAGTGCTTGCCGCCGACCGCATCGTGCTGCCCGGCGTCGGCGCGTTCGGCGCCTGCGCGGCCGCCCTGCGCGCCGTGTCCGGCATGGAGGAAGCACTTGCCGAGGCCGTGCGCCATCGCAGGCGGCCTTTTCTGGGCATTTGTGTCGGCATGCAGTTGATGGCCGACGAAGGCCATGAATTCGGCACGCACCGGGGTCTCGGCTGGATCGGTGGAACGGTCAGCCGCATGACGCCCGATGGCCTGAAGGTACCGCACATCGGCTGGAACGATGTCACGCCTGCAAAACCGGGCATCATCGAACCCGGCCACGCATATTTCGTGCACAGCTATGCCTTCGAACCGGCCGATCAGGCCGACATCGCCGCCACCTGCCACTATGGCACGACATTTGTTGCGGCCGTGCAGCGCGACAACATGCTCGGCGTCCAGTTCCACCCCGAGAAAAGCCAGAATCAGGGCCTCGCGTTCCTGAACCGATGGCTGCAATGGTGCCCCTGATGCCCTTCACCATCTATCCCGCGATCGATCTGAAGGGAGGCGAAGTGGTTCGCCTTGCTGAAGGCGACATGGACCGCGCAACCGTTTACGCCTCGGACCCGGCAGCGCAGGCGGCGAAATTCGCGGCCATCGGCGCAGCGTGGCTGCATGTCGTCGACCTCGACGGCGCGTTCGCCGGGGAAGCCCGCAATGCGCGGGCGGTCGAACGGATCCTTGGCGCGACTTCGGCGAAGGTGCAGGTCGGGGGCGGCATCCGCACGCTTGCGGCGATCGAACGCTGGTTTCGGCTGGGCGTCGAACGGGTGGTGATCGGGACGGCCGCGCTCACAGATCCGGGGCTGGTCCGGACTGCATCGCGGGATCACCCGGGCCGGATCGTCGTCGCGGTAGATGCGCGCGACGGCAAGGTTGCAACCGGCGGCTGGGCCGATGTGTCGGACGTGCCGGTCGAAGACATGGGCCGCCGCTTTGAAGATGTCGGCGTCGCCGCCCTGCTGTTCACCGACGTCGGCCGCGACGGCCTGCTGACGGGCGTCAACATCGAAGCGACCGCAGCACTTGCGACAACGGTAAAACTGCCGGTCATCGCCTCGGGCGGGCTGGCGGATATCAATGAAATCAGCAGCTTGCGCCGAAAATCGGGCATCGATGGCGTGATCGCCGGCCGCTCGATCTATGATGGCCGCATCGATCTTGCCGACGCGCTGGCCGCCGCCGCATGACTCTGTGCGTCCGCGTCATCCCCTGTCTCGACGTCGCTGGCGGCCGGGTGGTGAAAGGCGTCAACTTCGTCGGCCTTCGCGACGCCGGTGATCCGGTCGAATGCGCCGCCCGCTACGACGCCGAGGGCGCAGACGAACTGGTCTTCCTCGACATTGCCGCCTCGCACGAAGACCGCGCCCCCCTGCTGGACATCGTCGCCGAGACGGCGGGCCGCTGCTTCATGCCGCTGACGGTTGGGGGCGGTGTGCGCACCGCCGACGACGTCCGCGCATTGCTGCGGGCGGGCGCTGACAAGGTCTCGATCAATTCGGCGGCCGTTGCGCGGCCGGAACTGGTGGGCGAACTGGCCACGCGCTTCGGCGGGCAGTGCATCACCGTCGCCATCGACGCCCGGACAACCGGGCCGGGGCAATGGGAAATTTTCACCCACGGCGGCCGCCGGGCAACCGGGATCGATGCGGTTTCCTTCGCGCAGCAGGTGTCGGCGCTCGGCGCCGGGGAAATCCTCCTTACCTCGATGGATCGGGATGGCACGCGCTCGGGCTATGATCTGGCGCTGCTGCGGGCGGTCAGCACGGCCATCAATATTCCCGTCATCGCGTCGGGCGGGGTCGGCACGCTCGGCGATCTCGTTACGGGCGTGACCGAGGGCGGCGCCTCTGCGGTGCTTGCGGCCAGCCTGTTCCACTTCGGCGAAGCAAGCATCGACGACGCGAAGCGCGCGCTGCGGGCGGCCGGCGTTCGCGTGAGGCTCTCATGACAGACATTCTGGACCGGCTGGAAACAACGATCGCCGAACGCCTCTCGCAAGGGTCGGCGCAAGAAAGCCATGTGGCGCGCCTTGCCGCCAGGGGCAGGCTGAAAATCGCCGAAAAGCTGGGCGAGGAGGCGATCGAAACGGTGATCGCCGCAATCGCACAGAACGACGACGCACTGGTCGCAGAGGCGGCCGACCTGCTATTCCATCTGCTGATCGTTCTGGGAGAGCGCGGCATCAGGCTGGCGCAGGTCAAGGCAGAGCTGGAACGGCGTGAAGGCCTGTCGGGCCTGGACGAAAAAGCGCGGAGGGTTTGAATGGCGATCAGCAACGGCACCCCCTATGACGAAGGCAACATCTTCGCCCGGATCCTGCGCAGGGAAATTCCGGCGAACACCGTCTTCGAGAACGAATTCGCCCTCGCCT
>NZ_DBNHFX010000158.1:0-3486 GCF_057137845.1 Sandaracinobacteroides sp.
TCTGGCGGAACTGATCCGTTACAACTTTGCGGCGGAAGGCTTTGACATCACCCACACCAGCGACGGCGACGATGCGCTGCTGCTGGTGCACGAGGATCGGCCCGATCTGGTGCTGCTTGACTGGATGGTCGAGGGGGCGTCGGGGATCGAAGTGTGCCGCCGGCTGCGGCGGGCAGCGGAAACCGCTTCGCTGCCGATCATCATGCTGACGGCGCGCGCCGACGAGGGGGACCGCGTGCGCGGGCTGGAAACCGGCGCCGACGATTATGTGACGAAGCCGTTTTCGCCGCGCGAACTGGTTGCGCGGGTGCGGGCGCTGCTGCGAAGGCTTCGGCCGGCGCTTTCCGGGGCGATGCTGGTGCATGGCGGCGTCGAAATGGATACCGCTGCGCACCGGGTGTTGCGAAATGGCCAACCGGTGCAACTTGGGCCGACCGAGTTCCGCCTGCTGCGCCACTTTCTGGAACATCCAAAGCGTGTGTTCAGCCGCGAACAGCTGCTGGATGCGGTGTGGGGCCGCGACGCCGACGTCGAACTTCGCACCGTCGACGTTCACATCCGGCGCTTGCGGAAAGCGATCAACGCAGAGGGCTTGCCCGACCTGATCCGCACGGTGCGATCGGCGGGGTATGCACTGGACGTGGCGCAACAAACCACCGTTTGAACAGTGCCGACAGGCAGTTGTGCCGGATTGCCGATCATATATCCTGCTTATGCGCAGCGAACACTGCGCCGTATTTGTGTAGGGAGATTCATCATGGGCGCGACGAGAATTATGGGTCTTGCAGCACTGTCGGCCGGAGCGCTTGCTTTGGTTGGTTGCCAGACATCGACCGGAAGTGGTGCCGCGCGCGGTGCGGCTATGGGAACGGCGACCGGCGGCAGCGCCACTACGGGCGCAGTGATCGGCGGCACGGTGGGCGCGACGCAGGGCAGTGATACGGCACAGGGTTCCGTGCGTGGCGCAGCGCGCGGCGCGGCTGCCGGGGCGGCCACCGGCGGCAGCGCCACGCGCGGCGCCATCATTGGCGGCACGGCGGGCGCAATCCGGGCGGCAAACGCCGACGAGCCGGCCGGAACCTGCTATGAAGTCGCCACCAACAAGCAGGTTCCCTGCCCGCAGTAGGCGGGCCTTCAACCGACAGAATTGCCTGCCCGCAGCAGGCGGGCTTTCGGCTTCCCCAGTTTTGCTGCAGACAGGTCGCAGGCTGTTCTGTCGAACGGCCTGCGTCTTTTTGCGAGGGTTGGCAAACCCCCTCGGCAGTGCTTATCGCCATCCCGAACGGTCGTGGTGCCGGATCTTTCGACACGGGCCGCCAGAAACCTGAAGGGAACATCATATGACCATCCGCTATGACAATCGCGTTGCCATCGTGACGGGCGCCGGTGGCGGCCTCGGCCGGCGTTATGCGCTGGATCTTGCCGCTCGCGGGGCGAAGGTGGTCGTGAACGATCTGGGTGGCGCGCGCGACGGTTCGGGTGGCAGCGCGACTGCGGCCGAAGCCGTGGTCGAGGAAATCCGCGCCGCCGGCGGCGAAGCGATGGCAAGCGCCGCCAGCGTGACCGACGCCGACGCGATCTTTGCCATGGTCGCCGAGGTCAAGGCGAAATGGGGCCGGGTGGACATCCTTATCAACAACGCCGGCATTCTGCGCGACAAGACCTTCACCAAGATGACCCTCGACGATTTCCGCCTGGTGCTGGATGTGCACCTGATGGGCAGCGTGATCTGCACCAAGGCCGTCTGGGACATGATGCGTGAGCAGGCCTATGGCCGCATCCTGATGACCACCAGCTCGACCGGGCTTTACGGCAATTTCGGGCAGGCGAATTATGGCGCCGCCAAGATGGGCCTGGTCGGCTTCATGAAGACGCTGGCGCTGGAAGGCGCGAAGTACAATGTGCGGGTGAACACCATCGCCCCGGTTGCGGCAACGCGCATGACCGAAGACCTGATGCCGCCCGAGATGCTGGCAAAGATGGGCCCGGACACCGTCAGCCCGGCCGCGCTTTACCTTGTCAGCGAAGATGCGCCGTCGAGCGTGATCCTGAACGCAGGCGCCGGCGGTTTCGAGGCAGCGCACGTTACTCTGACACCGGGTATCCATGTAGCGGCCGACGCCATGAACCCCGACACCGTTGCCGCCCGCATCGCCGAAATCCGCGATCGTGCTGGTGAAATCGTGCCGGAAACCGGCGCGGCCCAAGGCACCGTGGCGCTGGGCGGCTGATCGCGCGTAGCGGCGGGTGGGCGACGAATGCTGTCGCCCGCCCGCCCGCCCTCGCAAACGGGCTTGACGCTGCACCAGCCTGCCGCCACTTGGGAGGCGATCAGCGAAAGCCGCAACCAGCATGACCGAACCACCCGAGTCCCATGAACCGCCTGACAGCCTGATCCCGTACGACGACATCGTGCAGGACTGCCTGCGCGGCGTCGTGCGGCGCGTGCTGGGCGATGTGATTGCAGGCGGCGGCCTTCCGGGCAGCCATCATTTCTTTATTGCATTCCGCACCCGGTTTCCCGGCGTCGACATGCCGAGGCACCTGCTGGAGCGCTACCCTGAGGAAATGACGGTGGTGTTGCAGCACCGTTATTGGGATCTCGCCATCCACGACGAGCATTTCGAAGTCGGCCTGACGTTCAACCAGGTGCCGGCGAAGCTTTCGATCCCGTATCGCGCGATTTCCGGTTTCGTCGATCCGGCAGTGAACTTCGCGTTGCAATTCGCCGTTTCCGTGCCGGACCCGGCCCCCGACCCCGAAGAACCCAAGGGCACGCCCGACGAAGGCGAACCCGGCTCGAACGTGGTCAGCTTCGACTTCCGGCGCAAGAAATGACCACCCGCACCGAAACCGACAGCCTTGGCGCGGTGGAGGTGCCCGGAACCGCCTATTGGGGCGCACAGACGCAGCGTTCGATCGGCAACTTCCCGATCGGCGACGGCGGCTCCGGAGAGCGCGTGCCGTTGCCGCTTGTGCATGCGCTGGCGTTGATCAAGCAGGCGGCGGCAAGGGTGAACCGCAGGCACGGGCTTGATCCCGCAATCGCCGACGCGATCGAGAAAGCCGCCAGCGAGGTGGCTGCAGGGCGCTTCGACGACCAGTTTCCGCTTGTCGTCTGGCAGACGGGTTCCGGCACCCAGAGTAACATGAACGTGAACGAAGTGATCGCCGGGCGCGCCAACGAGGTGCTTGCGGGCGCGCGCGGCGGCAAGCACCCGGTTCACCCGAACGACCATGTGAACCGTGGGCAGAGTTCGAACGACAGCTTCCCGACGGCGATGCACATCGCAACCGCGCTTGAACTGAAGGCACGGCTGATCCCGGCGCTGCGGGCGCTTGCCGCCGCCTTCCGCAAACACGAGCAGGACTGGGCGGCGATCGTGAAGATCGGCCGCACCCACATGATGGACGCAACCCCGCTGACGCTGGCGCAGGAGGCATCCGCCTGGGCCCAGACCTGCGAGGACGGCGCGCAGCGGATCG
>NZ_DBNHFX010000159.1:0-1376 GCF_057137845.1 Sandaracinobacteroides sp.
TGTGCCCGTTCATGGCGCTGAACACGATGGAAAAGCTGTATCTGGCGCTGCGCGACATGAAACCGGAACTGGACGTGCCGGAAGAACTGCGGCTGCGCGCGCTGCTGCCGTTGAACAGGATGCTGGCAATTGCATCGGGCGCCGCGACCGACCTGACGCCGGGCCAGACCGTGCCGCCGGTGACGGGGGACTGAGCCGGACGCGCCACCGGTTGGCGATCAACCGGCGCTGGTTACAGCCGTTCCATCCTGAGGGTGCTGTGGTCGCCTGCCCAGGCCTTTTCGAATGCTGCGGTGGCGGCAGCCGGCGCTGCCCGGTTGCCTGCAGCAGCCTCGGCGCGTGCCGGGTCGCTTGCTTCGACAAGATGGATGAACAGATGGGCGGCCTGCACATGATCCGGGTTGCGCGCGAGCACCGTTTCCAGAAGCCTGCGCGCGTCGGCGCTCAGGCCGATTGGCGTCCTGCCGTCGGCCTGCCAGTAGTTCCATGGCGTGGTGTCCATCACGGCTTCCGCTGCAAGCACGGCGATGTCGTCGTCGGCAGCGAACCGGTGCGCGACATCGAGCATCGCCCGCGCATAGGCGTTGTCGAGCTGGGCGCGGTTCGCGCCTGGATCGCGGCTGTAGCGCCGAGCGAGTGCGTCGATCAGCGCCTGCTCGGTCGGTGAGGCGTTCGCTTTCAGAGCCACCGCGCGGTCGAGCGCTGCGAGAGCTGCGTCCCGGTCGCGGTCGTCCATCGGGGCGTTGATGTTTGGCCCGAGCGCCAGCGCTTCGCCCCACCAGCACATGGCGCAGTCGGGATCCAGATTCTGCGCCTTGCGGAACGATGCGACCGCCCCGGCATGGTTGAACCCGTAGGTGAACAGCAGCCCCTGCGAGAACCACTGCCTCGCCCGCTTGTTGGCCGTGGATAGCCGGAATGGCGAATGTGCAAGATCGCGGTAGAGCGGGATGTCGCCCGCGCCGCTGGCTGGCTTTGCCATTGCAGCAGCGACCATCAATGCGCGTGCCGGGTTTGCCGCCGACTGCCCGCCGCTACCGCACGGGAATGCCGGGCGCGCGACGACGGGCAGCTGTTGCTGTGTGGAACCCCACTGGAGATCGGACGCCGAGGTGAACGACAACAGACCTGCCGCCGCCACCGCTGCGCAAAGCGAAGCCACCTGTCAGCATCCGGCTGTTGCCCCTTTGGTCGACGGAAAGTCGCAGCAATTCTGACGCAGTGACGGCTGGTCGTCAATTTCGGCGGTGCCAGCAGATTGCAGTGTCTGGCGATCAAGCGTCTTGCCCATATGATACCGGGGCCGCTAGCAATGGCCTATGCAGAAACTGGTCATCGCTGCGCTCGTTGGCAGCGCACAAGCCCCCGCCCTGGCG
>NZ_DBNHFX010000160.1:0-5468 GCF_057137845.1 Sandaracinobacteroides sp.
GCGCGGCGTTCACGGGAGAGTTTGTGCCTTCATCGAGCATCGGCGTCGCCCATAGGCCGTCCGCTTCTTGCCGGAAAGGGGGGACTCGTCTATGGCGTCCGTTCTCATCAGGACAGGTCATGCAGAAACCCTCCCCGCATTCGCTCGGGCCGCTTTCGATCGGGCCGGTATCCATAGAGTCTCCGGTCATACTGGCACCCATGACCGGCGTAACCGACCGGCCGTTCCGCACGCTGGTCAAGCGGTTTGGCGCGGGCCTGACCGTGACGGAGATGATCGCGTCCGAGGCGATGGTGCGCGAAACCCGGCAATCGCTGCAAAAGGCCGCCTGGGACCCATCCGAAGAACCTGTTTCGATGCAGCTTTCCGGCTGTGAGCCACGCGTGATGGCTGAAGCTGCCCGCCTGAACGAGCAGCGCGGCGCAGCGATCATCGACATCAACATGGGTTGCCCGGTGAAGAAGATCGTCAACGGTCACGCCGGTTCACACCTGATGAAAGACCTGAGGCTGGCGGCGCAACTTATTGAACATACAGTAAAGGCAGTCTCGGTCCCGGTTACGCTGAAAATGCGTATGGGCTGGTGCCACGACAGCCTGAATGCACCGGAACTGGCCCGGATCGCTGAAGATCTGGGCATCCGCATGATCACCGTGCATGGCCGCACGCGCAACCAGATGTATTCCGGCACCGCCGACTGGGCGTTCGTTGCAACTGTGAAGCAGGCGGTTTCCCTGCCCGTCATCGTCAACGGCGACATTTGTTCGCCGGCGGATGCGCGTGAAGCGTTGCGGCAATCGGGCGCCGACGGCGTGATGGTTGGCCGTGGCGCCTATGGCAAGCCGTGGCTGCTGGGCCAGGTGATGGCGGAACTGTCGGGTGGCCCCGTGCCCAAGGCTCCGCCACTCGACGAGCAGAAGCAGATCGTTCTCGAACATTATCAGGCGATGCTTGACCTTTACGGGCGTGAACATGGTGTGCCGATCGCCCGCAAACATCTTGGCTGGTACACCAAGGGTCTGCACGGCTCGGCAGAATTCCGCAACAAGGTCAACATGGTGCCTGATTCCGGGGAAGTGATCGCCATGCTGGATCGGTTCTACGACGAACTGTTGCAGGCGCCCCCGTCGACGCTACAGACACAGATCGCCGCTGCGGCCTGAACCGAGCCTCCCGGCCAGAGGCAAATTGTATCGGATTGGCCACGCTGTGTGCTGATCTGTGTTTCTTTGGCAACGCGACTCTGCTAGGCACGCAGCGGTCATGGCTAGCCCTACGGGATCCTTCGCGCAGCGTGTGGCAGTGCGGCTCAGGCTGGCGCGGCGGCGGTTCGGCCGCTGGGCGGCGACGCCGGGGCAGTCGGCCGGGCTTGAAATCCTCGTCGGCGCGATTGCACTGCTGGTCGGGCTTTCCTCCTATGCTTTCCTTACGGGCAAGCGCGCACCTGCCGAGGGTTTTTCGCCGTCGCTGGTGGCGCTGCTGCTGGTCGCCAACCTGTTGCCGCTGCTGGCGTTACTGTTCCTGATCGGCAGGCGGGTTGCGGCACTGATCGGCAATCGCAGGGCAGGGCGGGCGGGCGCACACCTGCATGTCCGTCTGGTTGCGCTGTTTGCCGCGCTTGCAGCCGCGCCGACCATATTGGTGGTGATCTTCGCATCATTGCTGTTCCAGTTCGGCGTGCAGTTCTGGTTCTCGGACCGGGCGAAGACCGTGCTCGACAATGCGGATCAGGTTGCGCAAACCTATGTCGAGGAAAACAAAGCCAGAATTCTGGACGATGTTGTCGCCATGGGGCGCGATGTCTCGGATTACTGGAATGATTTCGGTGTCGGCTCTCCGAACTTCCGTGAAGGGCTTGCCTTTCAGGTAGCGGCGCGGAACCTGTCGGAAGCGGCTGTCTTTCACATCGGCAACGACGGTCCGGCCATGCTTGCCTCAGCCAGCCTCGATGCCCCCCAGCTAACGGGCAGGCTGGCGACGCTGGATCTTTCAACCATCCGGCCCGGTGAAGCCGTCGCCATCGCTTCAGCCAAAGACCGGGTAGAGGCTGTTGTCAGGTTGCACGCGAAGGCGCCGGTGTTCGTCTATACCAGCCGCACCGTTGAACCGCGTGTGCTGGAACAAGTGACCCGAACGCAGCAGGCGCTTAGCGAATACAAGGCGCTGACGGATCGATCCCGCGCGCTGCAATGGCGGTTCAACCTGATCCTGCTTGTTGTGTCGCTGCTGGTGGTGGCGGTTGCTGTCTGGTACGCGATCCTGCTGGCCACCCGCATCGTGACGCCGATCGGCGAACTGGCAGAAGCCGCCGAGAAAGTGGGGCAAGGTGACCTCGATGCGCGGGTCGACCCAAAGGGCGCGAACGACGAAATCGGCACGCTTGCCCGGCGGTTCAACCGGATGACGGCCGAACTGAAGGCCCAGCAAAGCGCGCTGATCGACGCCAACGAGCAGTCGGAACTGCGGCGTCGCTTTACCGAAGCGGTGTTGTCGGGCGTATCGGCCGGGGTATTGTCGATCGATTCACATGGCGTGATCCGGCTTGCCAACGCCAGCGCCGAGGCGCTTCTTGACTGCGGCCCGCTGGGCCTGTCGGGGCGGACCGTGGCCGAAGCCGCGCCCGAATTTCAGCAACTGCTGGAAACCGCCCGCCACGAAGGGGTCGCCGCTGGCGAGGTAAGCCGTGCCCGCCCGCAAAGCCGGGGCGTTGCCGAAGCGCAGACTCTTGCTGTCCGCCTGACGGCCGATACCGGCGGCGAACCGAACTACATCCTGACCTTCGACGATATTACCCAGCGGTTGGCCGACCAGCGTCGTGCGGCCTGGGCGGATGTGGCGCGCCGTATCGCCCATGAAATCCGCAACCCGCTGACGCCGATCGTACTGGCCGCCGAACGGCTGAAGCGCAGATTTTCGCCGGAAGTGGCGCACGACGGCGAGGTGTTCGCACAACTTACCGACACTATCATCCGGCAGGTGGATGATATCCGCCGCATGGTGGATGAATTCTCGGCCTTTGCGCGGATGCCGACACCGGTGTTCCACGAGGAATCCCTGCCCGAAATCGCCCGACAGTCGATCTTTCTGGCCGAAGTGGCGATGCCGGACATTCGGTTCCGGCTGGATGCGCCCGCCTCCATGCCGCCCTTTGTATGCGACCGCAGGCAGATCGGGCAGGTTTTCACCAATCTGCTGAAAAATGCTTCCGAAGCTATTGTATCGAAAGCGGAACAGCAGCACGATGAAGTGTCGGTAACCATGAGCACCATCGACCATCTGCTGGTGGTCGAGGTGGCCGACACCGGCTGCGGCCTGCCGCACGAGCTTGGCGACCGCCTGTTCGAACCATATGTGACGACCCGCCAGCGCGGGACCGGCCTTGGCCTCGCCATCGTCAAACGGATCGTCGAGGATCATCGCGGACGGCTGCTGATCGGAAATCGCCCTGAAGGGGGCGCGTTCGTCCGCATGGAGTTCGACATGGTCACGAACGGCGCCCTTCTTCTGCAACCCGAACCCGAGAAAGAGACGATCTGAAATGCCCCTCGATATTCTGGTCGTGGACGATGAAGCCGACATCCGCTCGCTGATCGCCGGGGTCCTGGAGGACGAGGGCTATCGCCCGCGCACTGCCGCAGACAGTGACGCCGCGCTTGCTGCATTGGCGGAACGTCGGCCGGCGCTGCTGATCCTCGACATCTGGCTTCAGGGGTCGCGGCTGGATGGTCTGGAATTGCTTGACGTGGTGAAGGCGAAGGATCCGGGGCTTCCTGTCCTCATCATTTCGGGCCACGGCAACCTTGATACCGCAGTCGCGGCGATCAAGCGCGGCGCCTGGGACTTCATCGAAAAGCCGTTTCAGGCCGACCAGTTGCTGATGGCTGTTGCCCGCGCGACCGAGACCGAGCGGCTGCGCCGCGAAGTCGATGAACTGCGGAACCTTGCGGGCATCGAAAATGAACTGACCGGCACCAGCCAGGCGATCAACAGTGTCCGCGCGACGATCAAGCGGGTGGGCGCAACCGGCAGCCGCGTGCTGATCCAGGGCCCGGCCGGTTCCGGCAAGGAAGTCGCGGCAAGGCTGCTGCACCGCTGGTCGAGCCGCGCTGAACGCGCGTTCGTCGTCGTTGCGGCGGCCCGAATGGAACCTGACCGCGTCGAGGAAGAACTGTTCGGAGAAGAGCAGGGCGGCGAACTCGTTCGGCCAGGACTGCTTGAGGTGGCCGATGGAGGAACCCTGTTCATCGACGAAGTGGCAGATATGCCACTGACAACGCAGGCGAAAATCCTGCGCGTGCTGACCGATCAAAGCTTTCAGCGCGTCGGCGGCAACCGTTCGATCAAAGTCGATGTGCGGGTTGTGTCGGCAACGGCGCGCGACCTTGCGTCGGAAATACAGGCGGGCAGGTTCCGCGAAGATTTATACTACCGCCTGAACGTGGTGCCGGTGCGCCTGCCGTCGCTCGCCGACCGGCGGGAGGACATCCCGCATCTGGCGGAATATTTCCTTGCCCGGCTGGCGGCCGAGCGGCGCGTCAGGACGCCGACGATCGGCGAGGAAGCGATCGCTGCGCTTCAGGCCTATGACTGGCCGGGCAATGTGCGCCAGTTGCGCAACATCGTCGAGCGCACACTGATCATGGCCCCGGCAGACGGCGCCGAACGTATCGACCACGAGCATCTGCCGCCGGAACTGACATCGGCGCCTGCGCGGCTTCTGCCGGATCAGGCCGCCCGGTCGATCATGGGAACCCCGCTTCGCGAAGCACGGGAGGCGTTCGAGCGGGAATATCTGAAAGTGCAGATCCGCCGATTCTCGGGCAACATCAGCCGCACGGCGGCGTTCATCGGCATGGAGCGTTCGGCGCTGCACCGGAAATTGAAAGCGCTTGGCATATCGGAATCCGACCGAATTGATGACGAATGAGCTAAAATCCAGTAGTTTGGCGGTTGTGCGCAGGCCTTAGGCCAATTACATAGCGCGTTGGCGCGTCGAGTATGCGTCGGTCGACACCGGGCAACGGTGCGTATGCGGGCGCCAAGGCCCGCCAAGAGCGAGAGAAGGCGACCGATGGTCGAGAAGGCGACGAAGACAGGCGAAAAGGCGAACAACTTGCAGGACGTGTTCCTGAATGCGGTTCGCAAGAGCAAGGTTCCCGTGACCATGTTCCTTGTGAATGGCGTCAAGTTGCAGGGCGTCATCACCTGGTTCGACAATTTCTCGGTGTTGTTGCGCCGTGATGGGCACTCGCAGTTGGTGTACAAGCACGCCATTTCCACGGTCATGCCTGCCGCACCCATCCAGTTGTTCGAACAGGGCGCTGGGGACGACGAGTATTGACACCAAAGCACGAGGTCGAAACTGCCCTTGAGCGGCGCGGGTTCGATCCAACACGCGGCACCAGTTTCGGTGCGCCAGCGATCGTCGTGCATCCGGCCATGGATTACCGCAAGGACGACGCGCCCCG
>NZ_DBNHFX010000161.1:0-3734 GCF_057137845.1 Sandaracinobacteroides sp.
GTCGATCAATCCGGAGACAGAAATGCACGTTCGAATTCAGTCTTTGCTGCACATGCCGGCCAAGGCGGGTTCTGTTTGGCAGGCCGCACGCGATTCCCGCACGGGGGCGCGTTCATGAGCGGTCGGCAGCTGGTCCGGGCGGGGGGCGGTTATCCCCTCTCTCCCGACTTCCCGTCCGGGCCGGTTTCTTACACAATCGAACTGGGGCAAGAATCACGGTCGTTTGCCCCCGAGGAGATGAAAATGGGTATCTTTTCCCGCGCCAGAGACATCATCCAGGCCAACGTCAGCGATCTGCTGGACCGCGCCGAAGATCCGGCCAAGACGATCAGGCTGGTCATCATGGAGATGGAGGAAACGCTGGTCGAAGTGCGGGCATCGGCTGCGCGCACCATCGCCGATCAGAAAGAAATCCGTCGCACGGTGATCAAGCTGGAGCAGGCGCAGGGCAACTGGGCCGACAAGGCGGAACTGGCGCTGTCGAAGGACCGCGAGGATCTGGCGACGGCCGCGCTGCTGGAAAAGCAGAAGATCGCGCAGACGGCGACGATGCTTCGCTCGGAGCTTGCCGCGCTCGACGAGCAGCTTTCCGGCCACGAGGACGATATCGCCAAGCTGGAAGCCAAGCTGCGCGAGGCGCGGACACGGCAGAATTCGCTGCTGACGCGGATCGAATCGGCGCAGAACCGCGCGCGGGTGCGGGCAATGACCCGTGGCGCCCGCGTCGAGGAGGCGTTCTCGCGGTTCGAACTGCTGGAACGCCGCGCCGACCTCGCGGAAGGGCAGGCCGAAGCCTATGATCTGGCGCCGGTAGCCAAGACGCTGGAAGAAGAAATCGCCGAGCTGCGCACCAACGACGTGGTGGCCGAGGAACTGGCCGAGCTGAAAGCGCGCATGCAGCAGCGGCACTGAGTTTTCAGAACTTCAGTTGAAGGACCGAGCAAATGGAAGATCTAATGCCGATGGTGGCCGTGGTCTCGATCTTCATCGGGATGCCGTGGCTGTTCCTGCACTATCTGACGAAGTGGAGGCAGGCCAAGTCGATCACGGTCGAGGATGAGGATCTGCTGGACGAGCTGCACGACATCGCCCGCAGGCTGGACGAGCGTTTGCACAGCATCGAACGCATCATCGCCGCCGATCATGCCGACGACGGGCAGGCAGGCAGCCCGAAGGCCGGAGGCCGCATCGAACTTGGCCGCCCCAATGAAAATCCGCTGATCGAACTTCGTTCGGCCAGCCGCAACAGGGACTGATCCAATGGCACGCCGCACATCCTTTTTCCTGGACCGCCGCAATGGCAAGCTTCTGGGCGTCTGCGCCGGAATCGCCGATTACACGGGCTTCGATGTTCTGTGGATCCGCGTCCTGACGGTATTGACCACGGTCTTCGGCTTCCCGTTCCCGCTGATCGCCTATTTCGTGATCGCATGGCTTGCCGACAACAAGCCGAACGCCTTTTACGAGATCGAGGCCGCCGACCCCGAAGACCGCGCCTTCTGGCAGAAGACGCGCGCCGCCCCCGACCAGTCGATCCGACAGGTGCGCTCGACATTCCGCGACATCGACCGCCGCCTGCGCGATATCGAGACCGCCTACACCAGCCCGAACCACCGGCTGGCCCGCGAAATCGACGAGCTGCGCTGAACCGATCGCATAGGAACCAACGATGTTCGATACACCATTCATCATACCGGTTGTGGCGCTGATGATCCCCATCGTGGCCATCATCAGCCGGAACTGGGCCAGGGTGCAGCACCGCAAGCTGGACCTGCTGGAGAAAAGTTCGACCGGCCTTGCCGATGCCGCACAGGCCCGCATCGAAAAGCTGGAAGCGCGCATCGCGGTGCTGGAGCGGATCGCCACCGATCGCCAGCTTTCGCTTGCCGAACAGATCGACGAGCTTCGCCACTAGGCGCGCCGGACGGAGGGATGAACTCGATGAACATGTGGGCGGCCCTAGTGTTGATCGTGGCGATTGCGACGATCGGGCGCGTGTTGAGCGGTGGGCGGTGGAACCGCGCGACCCGCCGCTGGGAGCGCAATGCCAACGATGTGTCGCACGCGGCAAGCGCCGAGGTGGGGCAGCTTCGGGCTGAAGTGGCGCGGCTTTCCGACCGGGTGCGGACGCTGGAGAAAATCGCGACCGACCCCTCGCACCAGCTTGCCGACGAGATCGAACGGCTGCGCGGCCTGCCGCCCTCGCGCCGCGATGCGCCGGATCGGCCGGCTGCCTGACATTCTCCCGGCGGCTGGCTTTCACTGGCGGCCGTTCTGTTCTAGGCCGGGTGCATGGCACCGACATTCGCCGAGCTGGAAGAGGAGTGGGACGCCGCTCTCGACTGGGATGAACGCTATGGCCTGCTGATCGATCTGGGCCGGGCGCTGGCACCGATGGACGCATCATTGAAAACTGCTGCCACCAAGGTGCCGGGCTGTTCGGCAAGCGTCTGGGTCTATCCGCTGGAAGACGCCGGGCGGCTTCGCTTTCAGGCCGACAGCGACGCCGCGATCACCAAGGGCATTGTCGCGCTGGTGGTGCTGATGGCCGACGGCCGGACGCCCGCCGAAGTGCTGGCGACCGACTTTGAAGCAGCGATCGACCGACTGGGCTTGCGCCAGCATCTTTCATCGAACCGGACGCAGGGGCTGCCGAACATGATCGCCCGTGTGCGCGAAGCAGCGGGCAGGCTGGCGGCCGAGGCGCGGCCTTGATCGACAAGGACACCCTTCGCGACATGTCGCGGCAGTTCATGGCGGCTGTACCGCATCTGGCGGCGCTGGGAATCGGCTTCGCCGATGCCGGCCGCGACTGGGCTGAGCTGGAAATGCCCTACGCGCCGCAACTGGTTGCCTATCCGGAAACCGGCGTCATCGCTTCCGGGGCGGTGTTTTCGCTGATGGACACGGCGGCGGGCTTTGCCGTGCTGGTGAAGCTGGGGCGGATGGTGCAGCACGCCACACTGGACCTGCGCTGCGATTATCTGCGCCCGGCGGAACCCGGCAAGACGGTGGTGGGCCGTGCCGAATGCTACAAGGTGACACGCCGCGTCGCGTTCGTGCGTGGGATCGCCCACGACGGCGAGCCGGGCCACCCGATTGCCCATGTGGCCGGCACCTTCATGTTCACGGGTGGCGCGCATGGCTGAACAGACGCTGCCACCCTATGCGGCCATGCTGGGCCTGAAACGCAACGGTGCAGCGCTGACCATGCCGTTCGGCATTCATCTGATCGGATCGCCCGGCCGGTTGCACGGAGGGGCCGTTGCCGGATTGATGGAAATCGCCGCCAACCGGGCGGTTCGGGATGCGCTGGGCGAGGATCGGGCGCAGGCCAAGCCGATCGACGTGACGGTCGATTATCTGCGCGCGGGTCTGCCCATCGACACCCACGCCGAGGCGACGATCATGCGGCTTGGCCGCAGCGTCGCCAATGTGCGGGTCGAGGCGTGGCAGGATGATCGCAGCAAGCTGATCGCTGCTGCGCGGCTGAACTTCCTGATCCTGCGCGACGGCTGAAGGCTGCCGCACGGGCGCTATTTCGACAGGCGCTCGATCGCCGCCAGCAGTTGCGCGAAGGCCGCAGTGCCAGGCGCGATCACTTCATAATGGCCGGCAACGGGTGCGATCTGCACGTCTGCCTTGTCGCCTGCCTTGCGCGCGGCCAGCCCATATTCCAGCGCGACCGCCGGGAAGGCCGCCGGATCATAGACGCCGTGCAGCAGCACGCTTGG
>NZ_DBNHFX010000162.1:0-3445 GCF_057137845.1 Sandaracinobacteroides sp.
CTTTCGACGCGGAAGCCCTGATCGTCGGACAGGTGCAGGTGCAGGGTGTTCAGCTTCACCCGCTCCATGTTGTCGATCTGGCGCTTCAGCGTCTCGAGAGACAGGAAATGCCGCGCCGGATCCAGCAGCAGCCCGCGCCACTGGAAACGCGGGTTGTCGTCGATGCGTTGCAACGGGATGCGGATACCATCCGGCGACAGGCCGACGAGCTGGCGCAGCGTGGCGAACCCTCTCAGCGCGCCCACCGGGCCATCGGCCTCGACGCTGACGCCATCGGCTTCGACCGAAAGCCGGTAGCCTTCGTTGCGTTCGGCGGCGGAGGCGCCGTCGCGGCAGATGACGGACAGGCGCACGGGGTGTGCCGCCGACAGGGCAAGCCCCGTCTGGCGGCCGATGTCGGCCTGCAAGCGGTCGGCGGCGCGCTGGATCAGGGCGCTATCGCCGCAGCCCTTGGCCTGCACGGCGAACGGGCCGGATATGTTCAGCAACTGGTCGCCGGGGCCGGGGGTGACCGACAGCGGCTTCGGCATCAGCGCCACCGACGCGGCGGAGGGCGCAGCCGCCATGAAAATTGCGGCGAACAGTGCGCCCGCCCGCGTTTTCCGTTTGCGGGCAGGCCTGCCCGGAAGATAGGATCGCCCGTCCGGTGGCGGGGCCATGCCCGTCGATGCGCCGGCCCTGGAGGAGAGGTTTATGCAAAAGACGATTGCCGCCATGATTCTGGCCCTTGCCGCCGTGCCGGCGCTTGCCGGACAGCAGGCCGCCGAAGCGCCGAAGGCGGAAGCCGCAGCGAAGCTGTCGGCCGACAGCCCGATCGAGACGGTTGCAGCCAATGCAGGCGGCAAGGCCGTGCTGGATCGCGAAATGCCGACTCTGTTGTCGCACCCCATGTATGACGCCTTCAAATCCATGAGCCTGCGGCAGGTTCAGCCGATGTCGGGTGGCGCGATCAGCGCCGAAGTCGTCGACAAGGTGGATGCCCTGCTGAAGGCGCTGCCCTGATCTTTTGAACCCGGAACAGCATTGCACCGGGAATATGCCCCGGCTGTCTGGCTGACAGCCGGGGCATCGTTTCAACGCTTCGCGGCTTCGCTGGCCGCCGCAAGCGACGCCTTGCCGGAAAGTTCCGGCGCACCTGCCGAGCGGCCGACGAAGAAGCGGTATTCCCCGGCGGGCCTGGACCAGCGGCCAGCCGCCTCGTCATACGAGAGCAGCACCTGCGGGTCGGCTTCGATCGTCACTTCCCGCGCTTCGCCGGGCTTCAGCGAGACGCGCGCCCAGCCGGCGAGGCGGATGCTGCGGCCCGGAGGCGCAACATAAAGCTGCGCGACTTCGATCCCCTCGCGCTTGCCGGTGTTGCGAACGGTCAGCTTCACGCCAAGCGCGGCGCCGCTGCTGTGCGACAGGCCGGAATAGGCGAAGCTGGTGTAGGTAAGGCCATGGCCGAACGGGAACAGCGGCTTCTGGCCCTTCACGTCGAACCAGCGGTAGCCGATGTCGCTGCCTTCGACATAGTTGATGTCGAACGGTTCATAGGTGACGCCGATGCCCAGTGCCTTCTGTTTCGCCGGGTCATAGCCGGTAAGCTTCGGGATCGGCAGTTGATCTGTCGTCGCCGGGAAGGTGATCGGCAGCCTGCCCGAAGGCGCGGTGCGCCCCGTCAGGATCGAGGCCATGGCTTCGCCGCCGCGCTGGCCGCTGAACCATGCTTCCATCACCGCGCCGACCTTGCCGAGCCACGGCATGTCGACGGGGTTGCCGGTCTGCAGCACGACAACGGTGCGCGGGTTGGCGGCGGCAACCGCCGAGATCATTGCGTCCTGGCCGTTGGGAAGTGACAGGTCGGCACGGTCGATGCCTTCGATTTCCGGCTTCACGGCATAGACGACGACCATGTCGGCCGATTTCGCCAGTGCGGCGGCGCGCGCCGCATCCCTGCCGTCGTCGAAGCGGATGTCGGTCTTGGGCAGCGCCGCCTTCAGTGCCGCCAGCGGCGACGACAGGCCATAGGAAGGCGCCATCATCGCCACCAGCGGGTGCGTGCCTTCGGGGACATCGCGGTAGAGACCGCCCCACGGAATCACCTGCGACGAGCCGCCGCCGATCGGCACACCCTTGTCGGCCAGATAGCCGATCACTGCGATGCTGCGCACGTTCGCCGCCAGCGGCAGGATGCCGTCGTTTTTCAGCAGCACGATGCCGGCTTCGGCCAGCGCCTGCGCCCGCGCCGAGTGGGCTTCGCGGGAAATGTCGCCGCCGGGCTTTGCCGGATGGTCGAGCGCGCCAACCTCGATCATGGCGCGGACGATGCGGCGCGCCATGTCGCGGACGCGGGCGCGGTCGATCTGGCCCTCGTTCACTGCGGCTTCCAGCCCGGCGAAGAAGTCCTTGTCCTGCGGGGATTGCTGGTCGAGGCCGGCATCCACCGACTTCTTCAGGCTGTGAACGGCGCCCCAGTCGGACATCACCCAGCCGTTGAAGCCCCAGTCGCCCTTCAGCACCTTGTTCATCAGCCAGTCGTTCTGGCAGGCATAGTCGCCGTTGACCTTGTTGTAGGCGCACATGACCGACGCCGGGCGCCCGGCCCGATTGCCGATTTCGAACGCCAGCAGGTCGGATTCCCGCAACGCCGCTTCGGACATGCGCGCGTCATAGACGAAGCGGCCCGATTCCTGCGGGTTGGCGGCGAAGTGCTTGATCGTGGAGGCGACGTGATGCGCCTGGATGCCGGCGATCTGCTGGCCGACGAGCCTGCCCGCCAGCAGCGGGTCTTCGCCCAGATACTCGAAGTTCCGGCCGTTGCGCGGATCGCGCGCCAGATTGACGCCGCCCGCCAGCATCACGTTGATGCCTTTGGCGAACGCCTCGGCGCCGATCAGGTCGCCGGCGTCGCGGGCAGCTTCGGGGCTGAAGGTCGCGGCAAGCGACAGCGTCGCGGGCAGAGAGGTGGACTGCTGGCCGGGGCGCAGATAGCCGATGTCGGCAACGCCGAGGCTGGCGTCGGCCAGATGCAGCGCCGGGAAGCCGACGCGCGCGATCGCCGGAACATACCCGGCGGTGCCGATCGAGCCTTCGGGCTTGGGCGAGCGCATCATTTCGGGAATGAAGTCGGGAAGCGGCACGCCCAAGTCTAGCAGGCTGGCGCCGGATTTCGTTCTGGTCAGCGAAATCTGTTCGGCGAGCGTCATCGAATCGACGAGCTTGTCGGCGCGGGCGTCGATGGATGCGGATGTCGGCACTTGGGTTCCCTTCTGGCTGGCCGGCGATGCTGTCTGTGCGGTGGCGGCGGATGCCGCCAGAAGCGCGACGCCGGCCGATGCGGCCAGAAGCGCGATGCCGCCAGGCAGGTGCTTGCTGTGTTTCAACGGATATCTCCTGTATGGATTCAATTGGCGGGCGCCGGTCTGGTATCCAGTGCAAGGACACCGGTTTCGAGGCCGGAATC
>NZ_DBNHFX010000163.1:0-18782 GCF_057137845.1 Sandaracinobacteroides sp.
TTCGCCGGCTAGCGGCGGCTCAGCCTGCCCGCACGCGCCACCGTTCAAGCAGCGCCCGCTTTTCAGGCCCGATCGGCGCAGCGCCCGACCGGTCGCGCCCGATGTTCACCATCACGCTTTCCGCCAGCGCGAATGCGCGCCCGTGCTGGAACAGCCCGATCGCAAAGCGGTAGCTGCTGCCGCCCACGGCCACGATGCCGACGCCCGATTCCACATCGGCCGGATATTCGCCCTCGCCCAGATAATCGATCGCGACATGCGCGATCATCACGCCTCCGGGGCTGAGCTGCGCGCCGTCGCCAACCATCGCCCAGTGAAAGCGCACCCGCGATTCTTCGACCAGCCGGGCAATGGCGACATTGTTCAGATGCGCGTTCGAATCCATGTCGCCATAGCGGGTCGGGATCGTCAGACGCAGCGGATACGACGCGGGATCCCGACGCCAGAGTTCGTCTTTCAGGCCCATTTCACGCGCACCGGCAGCGTCTTCAGCCCGCTGACGAAGTTCGCCCGCGTAAGCCTGGGTTCGCCGGCCGGTTCGATGCTGCCAATGCGCGAGACCAGTTCCTCGAACAAGACCCGCAGTTCCATCCGCGCCAGATGCATGCCGGGGCAGATGTGCCCGCCATGGCCGAACGCGATGTGGCGGTTGGGGTTGCGATCCAGCCGGAATTCGTCGGGATGTTCGAACACCGTTTCGTCGCGGTTCCCCGACATGTAGAACAGCGCCAGCCCGTCGCCCTCGCGGATGGTCTTGCCGTTCAGTTCATGATCCTGCGTTGCGGTGCGCATGAAATGCTTCACCGGTGTCGTCCAGCGGATCGCCTCGTCGATGAACTGCCCCATCAGTTCCGGTTCGGCCTTCAGCCGCGCCAGATCGGCCGGGCTTTCCGCCAGCCGCTGGAACGCGCCGGCCGCCGTTGCGCTGGTGGTGTCGTGCCCGGCCGTTGCGGTGATCACATAATAGGAAAGCGCCTCGTGGTCGGGGATCTGCGCGCCGTCGATGGTGCCGTTGGCGATCACGCTGGCCAGATCGTCGCGCGGCTCGGCGCGGCGCGCGGTCATCAGCGCGGCGAAATACTGAAAGAACACCTGCGCCACCTGCAGGATATCAACCTGTTCCGCCACTGCGCCCGCCCACATGCCGGCTTCGCGGGTGATGCGCTGCGAACGCGCGATCACGTCGGGGTCCAGCGTGCCGAAGATTTCCTGCGTCAGCTTCAGCATCAGCGGCTCGTCCTCGCGCGGGACGCCCAGAATCTCCATGATGACGCGCAACGGATAGAACAGCGCCACCTCGTTCACGAAGTCGATATGTTCGCCCTTGGCCTGCATGGCGTCGACATGTTCGCGCGCGATTTCGCGCAGGCGCGGTTCAAGGTTCCGGCGCAGGCGGGCGGGCTGGAACCAGCTATGCGTGATCATCCGCAGCTTGTGGTGCAGCGGATTATCCAGATCGACGAGCGTGCGGAATATGTGGGTGTCGCCGGTCATCTGCCTGACCCATTCCTCGCCCTGGATGGGCGAAAGATATGTCCGCAGCCGGTTCACGAAGATGTCGTTCGCCTTGGATACGGTGGTGATGTCGGCATGGCTGGTGATCGCCCAGAACGGGCGGAAGCCGTCCGGCGCGGTCCAGTGGACCGGGTCTTCACGGCGCAGCGTCGCATAGTCGGCCAGCAGCGCATCGAGGTCGGTATAGATGTCCGGGTTGACGATCCGGTTGTCGATCCGGTCGGTTTTCCAGTCGAATGCCTGTGTTGCCATGGTCCGCGCCTCCCAACGCCGGTTTTGCGCACAGTGTCGCAGCCGGCGCGGCGCTTCCACTCTCAAGTCTGCTGGTTAGCGCCGTTCCGCACATGCCTTCTGGTCTGCCACAGGCAGGCGCCGGCGATCAGCAGCGCGCCCGCCCACACCCTGAGCGACACCGGCTCGGAAAAGAACAGCCAGCCATAGAGCGAGGCCCAGCCAAGCGCGCTATATTCCAGAGGCGCCAGCACCTGCGCTTCGGCGTGGGAAAACGCCTCGGCAAGAAATTGCAGCGCCAGCGCGCCGAACAGCCCCGCCAGCAACACCCAGCCCCAGTCCGGCCGGCCGGGCAGCACATCGCCGATCGATGCACCCAGCAGCAGGAACGGGGTCAGCACCAGCGCCGGAAACAGCGTGCCCAGCAGCCCGAGCACGGCCGCACCATCGCGCGCTGCGCGCATCCGCATCAACACGATCGAAACGGCATAGGTCAGCGCCGACACAAGAACCGCACCCGCCCCCAGCAGCGCATCGCCCGACAGATCGCCGGGCGCAAAACCAACGGCGATCACCACGCCCAGAAACCCGACACCGCCCGCCGCCACGCTGCCGCGCTGGATGCGCTCGCCCAGCAGCAGCGCCGCGATCGGCGGCACCATCAGCGGCGCGACAAAGGCGATCGTCACCGCCTCGACCAGCGCCATCCGCCCCAGCGCCCAGAAAAAGCAGGTGGCCGACAATGCGATCACCGCGCCGCGCAGCAGATGCACCGGCAGCATTTCGCGGGTGATCCGGGGCCGCCCGGCCGCCACCCAGATAAGCCCGGTGAACAGCGTGCCCGCCACATAGCGCCACCAGGTCGCGATAACCGCCGGGTTGCCCGCAACCAGATGCTTCATCACCGCATCCATCGCGCAGAACAGCGCGATTCCGATCACATAGGAAAGCATGGGCCCGGCGCGCATCGGCATCGTCGATGCAGGGGTTGGTGCAGGATTGCAACCATTCCCGGCCGCTGCCATGAAACGCCCCCGACCCGCAGACGAAAAGGCAACCCTGTGGCACGACTGCTGCGCAACCTGAACACGACCCTGCTGCTGGCGGTGCTGCTGCTGGCGGTGGTTGCCTATGGCTTTCAGGGCACGGCCGGTTCGACCGGCGCGTTCGCCAACCTGATGCTCGGCTATCTGCATCTGCTGTGCGGCATTGTCTGGCTGGGCCTGTTGTTCCACTTCAACTTCATTGCCGCACCAAAGGCCCTCGATCCCGCGTCTGCACGCGCAGTCGCCACCAGCGGCGCAGAAAGCCTGTTCTGGGCGCGCCATGCGGCGTTGTTCGCGCTGGCGACCGGGCTGGTCGTCGCGCAACTGGGCGGCTACCTCGGCGATGCGCTGCTGCTGCGCGCGGATTCGCGTGTGCTTGGCCTTGGCATGTGGCTGGCGATCGCCATGGCGCTGAACCTGTGGCTGCTGGTCTCGCCCAACCAGAAAAAGGCGGCGGCCGCCGGCGCCGATACACCGACAGGTGCGCGCGCGGCGGCGGTGGCGATACTGTTCAGCCGCCTCAATCTGCTGATGGCGCTGCCGATGCTTTACTGCATGGTGGCAGCAGCGGCGGCCGGGGCCTGACCGCCCGGCCTCAGAGGAAGCGCGCCACCACTTCGCGATAGCTTCGGCTTACCTTCACCGTCGCGCCGCTTGCCAGCGTCAGGAAACATTCGCCGTTGGTGTGCGGCCGCACCTGCCGCACATTATCAAGGTTGACGATGGTCGAACGGTGCACCCGCTGGAACTTGCGCGGATCGAGGCGCCGTTCCAGATCCTTCATCGTTTCGCGCAGGATCAGCGTCTTGTCGGCGGTCGTCAGGCACATATAGTCGCCGGCGGCGTCGATCTTCTCGATGGAATCAACATCAACCCGGAAGATCTGCCCCTGATCCTTCACATTGATGACCTTCTCGAACCTGTCGGCGGCATGTTCACCGGCAGGCGCCAGCGTCGAGGCGCTTTCCGGGTCCATCTCGGCCAGCCTTGCCGCCAGCCGTTCGGCTTCCTCGCTCAGCCGCTTTTCCTGCAACCGCCCGCGCACGCGTTCGATGGTCTGGGCAAGGCGCTCCGGCTCGACCGGCTTCATCAGATAATCAACGGCGTGCGCGTCGAATGCGCGCAGCGCATGATCGGAAAAGGCGGTCACGAACACGAACAGCGGCGGGGTGATGTCGGCCAGCGCCGAGACCACGGAAAAGCCGTCGAAGCCCGGCATCTGCACATCCAGAAACACCAGATCGGGCTTTTCGGTGCGGATGGCGCGAATCGCCTCGCGGCCGTTTGCGGCCTTGCCCACCACCTCGATGTCGGGAAACGGCCGCAGGCGCAGTTCAAGGCCCTGGATGGCCAGCGGTTCGTCGTCGACGAGAAGCGTTCGGATCATGTGGCAACCTCATAACCGGGCCCGGCCAGCCCATCCGCACCCGTTGCCTCGGGAGTCGTGACGATCTGGAGCGGGATTTCAATTTTCACGAGAACGCCCGGGCCTTTCGCGGAACCAGATTGAACGAGCGGTGAACTGCTGTTCGACAGGATGTCGATGCGGTGGTTGCCACCATAGGCCTGCGCCAGACGCTCGCGGATATTGTTCAGGCCGACGCCGGTGCCGGCGGGTGTGGGCCGGCTCTCGCCGATGCCGGGTCCGGTGTCGGCAACCGAAAGCTCCAGCCAGTCGCCCAGCCGCCGCGCAGTGATCCAGATGTCGGCGCCTTCTTCCAGCGGCGTCACCGCATATTTCACTGCATTCTCGACGAGAGGCTGCAAAAGCAGCGAGGGGATGCGCGCGTTCAGCACTTCGGGGGTGATGTCGAAACGGGTCCGCAGCCGCTCCTCGAAGCGGGTGCGCTCGATCTCCAGATAAAGTTTCAGCGCCTGCATTTCCTGCGCGACGGTCGCCTGCCCCTCGCGCTCGCCGACGAGGCTGTAGCGCAGGAACGACGACAATCGCGACAACATGGTGTTCGCGCGTTCCGTTTCCGAAAGCAGCACCAGCGTGCTGATCGAGTTCAGCGTGTTGAACAGGAAGTGCGGGTTGATCTGGTAGCGCAGCATTTCCAGTTGGGCAGCGCTCGCCTGTGCAGCCATGCGCTCGAAATGTTCGGCCTGCGCGTCAAGCAGCAGGTAATAGTTGATGCCGTAATACAGCCCCGTCCACGCCCCCAGCACGGCGAGCGTCAGCAGGATGGCGCCGAAAAACTCGATGCCCTGCGGTTTCCAGCCAGGCTCATAAAATGTTGCGTGCGCCCATACCTCGATCGCCGAGAACAGGATCGAAGCCGCCACCAGTATGATGAAGCTCAGGCTCCAGACCCAGGCCGGGCGCATGCGGATGATCGCGCTGTAGGCCCAGCCCATCAGCAGCGTAAGCGAAAACCCCGTCACCGTGACAAGGATCGTCGGCAGGATGAACGAAACGCCCATGCGGTTCGCCAGCCCGCCCAGCGTCCGCAACAACAGATACCCCGTCCATCCGGCGATCTGCAGCGTCCAGAACGCCCGGTTCTTGTCGGCAAAAAAGCCCTTCGGCACGGGCTGCGCCTGCTTCACCTTCGGGGTCTTGATCCTCCGGAACCCGGCCATGGGCGGGAATTTACGCATTCTGCGCCTTCCCGCCAAGATCGGGCATCAGGCCAAGGATCGCCTGCCAGCCACAGCGATCGCCGGGGCTGCCGGGGGCTTTGATGCGGCGCTCGGCCTCCAGCATGGCGGCAAGCCCGGCCCTGATGCGCGGCAGCGGCCAATGCGGCATGGCCGCCGCCAGCGCATCCTGTTCGCGAAACGGATAGATCGGCGGGCGCAGCGCCTTCACCGCCGACCGCGCATCCACACCGCCATCCATCGCCGCGCGGATTTCGGTCATCTGCATCAGTCGCCGCGCCAGCGCCCGCAACGCCGGAATGGCGCTGCTGTCAGCCAGCAGATGCAACTGCCGCCCGGTCGCGCCGCGATTGCCGGCGACTACCGCCGACATCAGCGCCTGCACGTCTTCCTCGGCACTGTCGGCGCCAAGGGCCGCCAGCGCCTCGGCGTCGAGGCGTTTCTGGTTTTGCGCAGATGCGTCCAGAAACAGCGCGAACTTGTCCAGCTCGGACGCCAGAATGCCGACGTCGCCCCCCGACGCCAGAATCAGCCGTTCCGCCGCGCCCTGCTCCAGCTTCAGCCCGCGATCCTGTGCCTCGCGCGCCAGCCAGTTGTCGAGGTCGCGCCCTTCCAGCGGCCAGAACACCACGGCCAGCGCCAGCGGCGATTCCTCGGCCAGCTTTCGAAGCCCGCTGGTTTTCGCAAGATCGCCCCCAAGCATCACCACCGGGTTGCCGGCTACCGGCGCGCCAAGCAGCAGCCGCGCGGCCTCCAGCGATTCTTCGCCCGCACCCGCCACCCGCAGCACGCGGTTGCCGCCGAACATCGGCACCGACGCCGCCTCGTTGGCCAGCAGGCCGGGATTGCCGCGCAGGTCGGCGGGCGCGATGTCGGCAACCGCCATCGGATCAGCGGCATCGCCCAGCGCGGCGACGGCGGCATTTCCGGCTTCCCGGCACGAGGATTCGTCGCGCCCGAACAACAGAAGCAGGCGCGTCTCGGGGTTCCAGCGCGCAAGCTGCCGCGCCAGCTCGTTGCGCTTCAGCGACGCCATGCAGCCTTCATGGCTTGTGCTCGCGCCCGTACAGCGCGATCCGGGCGACGATCTCGTCCGATAGGCGCTGCGCCAGCCGTTCAAGTGCAGAAGTTTCCGCTGCGACCACGGCATATTCCGACGAAACCACGTCGATCCCGGCGTCGGCGCTGGCAGTGGTATCCAGCACGATGTCGCCGGTGGCGATGTCCTGCAGGCGATAGCGGGCGCGCAGCGTCCGCCGTTCACGGATCACCGAGTTATCGCCGCGCACACCAAAGCCGGTGATGTCGTCGTCCAGCACGACTTGCAGCCGGTATTGCGGCGATGCCCCGGCCTGAAGCCGCTGCAACAGCCGGTCGCGCACCAGGAACCCCGCCTTGTCGGCGATCGGCATCACCTCGACTGCGCCCAGAACACCCCCCGCTGCACCCTGCTGCCCGCCGGAATAGACCGGCTGCAACCCGCAACCGGCCAGCAGCAACAGCCAGAGCATGGCGGCCAGCGCGCGCATCAGGCGACGATGTTGACCAGCCGGTCGGGCACGACGATCAGCTTGCGCGGGGCCGCGCCCCCCAGCAGTTGCGCGATCTTCGGCAGCGCCAGCACTGCGGCCTCCACCTCGGCTGCGGCCATGCCGCGCGGCAGCACCACTTTCTCGCGCATCTTGCCGTTCACCTGCACAGCGTAGGTGGTGTCGGCCTCGGTCAGCAGCGCCGGGTCGGCGCGCGGCCAGTCGGCGTCGGCCACCAGCCCTTCGCCGCCCAGCATTTCCCATGCCTCCTCGGCGACGTGCGGCGCCATCGGCGCCACAAGCCGGATCAGCGTCAGCGCAGCTTCCCGGCGCGCCGGCGTCGGGCCGGCCTTTTCGATCGCGTTCGCCAGCGCATAGCAAAGCGCAACGGCCTTGTTGAACTGGAGCCGGTCGATGTCGGCGGTCACGCCGTCGATCGTCCGGTGAACCAGGCGCGTCAGTGCTTCGTCGTCGCCGCTGCCCTGTTCGCGCGCGGAAGCCGCGATCCGCCACAACCGCTGCACGAAGCGCGCCGAACCTTCGATCGCCGCCAGCGACCACGCCAGATCCCGGTCGGGCGGGCTGTCGGACAGCATGAACCACCTCACCGCATCGGCGCCATAGCGATCGAGAATGGCGTCCGGATCGACGACATTCTTCTTCGACTTCGACATCTTCTCGGTGCGTCCGGCCTCGACCGGCCTGCCGGTCGCCACTTCGACCAGCACATCGCCGCGCCGTTCCACGGCGCCCGGCTCCAGCCACTGGCCCTCGGCCGAACGATAGGTCTCGTGCGTGACCATGCCCTGCGTGAACAGCCCGCGGAACGGTTCCGCCAGCCCGATCCGGCCGATCGAGGCCAGCGCGCGGGTAAAGAAACGGCTATAGAGCAGGTGCAGGATCGCATGTTCGACCCCGCCGATATACTGCGCGACCGGCAGCCAGCTTTGCGCTTCGGCTGCATCGAACGGCCGGTCGGCGGGCTGGCTGGCAAAGCGGATGAAATACCAGCTCGAATCGACGAACGTATCCAGCGTGTCGGTTTCGCGCCGGGCGGCGGCACCGCACTTCGGGCAGGCAACCGACTTCCAGGTGGGGTGGCGGTCCAGCGGATTGCCAGGCCGGTCGAACGCTACATCGTCTGGCAGCTTCACCGGCAGATCGGCGCGCGGCACCGGCACCGCGCCGCAACCGTCGCAGTGGATGATCGGGATCGGCGTGCCCCAATAGCGTTGCCGCGAAACCCCCCAGTCGCGCAGGCGGAACACGGTGGTGGCGGTGCCCCAGCCTTCGGCGGCGGCGCGCCCGATCACCATGGCCTTCGCCGCCTCGACTTCCATACCGTCGAGAAACTGCGAATTGATGAGGCGGCCCGGCCCGGTATAGGCTTCATCGCCGATCGGCGTTGCTTCCTCTCCGGCGGGCGCCACCACGCGCGGCACCGGCAGCATGTATTTGCGGGCGAAATCCAGATCGCGCTGGTCGTGCGCGGGGCAGCCGAACACCGCGCCGGTGCCATATTCCATCAGCACGAAGTTGGCGATGAAGACCGGCAGGCGGCGCGCGGGGTCCAGTGGATGCACGACGCTGAGACCGGTATCGAAGCCCTGCTTTTCAGCGGTTTCCAGTTCAGCGGCGGCGGTACCCGTCGCGCGGCATTCGGCGATGAACGCCTGTGCCGCCGGGTTGCCGGCGGCAACCGCCTGCGCCAGCGGATGGTCGATGGCGATTGCGGCAAAGCTTGCACCGAACAGCGTGTCGGGGCGGGTGGTGAACACTTCGAACGACGGCGGCACATCCTGCGGCGCGCCGTCGACCAGGAAGCGGAAGCGCAGCCCCTGCGACTTGCCGATCCAGTTTTCCTGCATCAGCCTGACCTTTTCCGGCCACTGCTCAAGCGTCTTCAGGTCGGCTGCCAGTTCGTCGGCAAAGGCGGTGATGCGGAAAAACCACTGCGTCAGCTTGCGCCGCTCGACCAGTGCGCCCGAGCGCCAGCCACGCCCGTCGATCACCTGTTCGTTCGCCAGCACGGTGTTGTCGACCGGATCCCAGTTCACCCAGGCATCACGCCGGTCGACCAGCCCGGCGTCCAGCAGGTCGAGGAACAGCGCCTGTTCGTGGCCGTAATATTCGGGGTCGCAGGTCGCGAACTCGCGGCTCCAGTCGATGGCAAGGCCAAGCCGCTTCAACTGCGCCCGCATCGTCGCGATGTTGGCGCGGGTCCAGTCGCCGGGGTGGACGCCGCGTTCCATCGCCGCATTTTCTGCCGGCATGCCGAACGCGTCCCAGCCCATCGGGTGCAGCACGGCATGGCCCTGCATCCGCCGGGCACGGGCCAGCACATCGCCCATCGTGTAGTTGCGCACATGTCCCATGTGAATGCGCCCCGACGGATAGGGGAACATTTCCAGCACCATGGTGCGCGGACGGTCGGAGTAGCGGTCGGCGCGGAAGATCTGCGCGCCTTCCCAGCGGGCCTGCCAGCGGGTGTCGGCGGCGCGGGCATCAAACTGGCGCGCGTCTTCGGAATCGTTGCTCATGTCGGCGTCTGGTTCGGCGTTCAGCGGGCCAGCGCGGCCTGACGCAGGCTGCGCGCCTTGTCGAGGATGACTTCCTCCAGCCGTTGCACGGTGCCGGCGCGAACGGGCGCCGCCACCCAGCGACCGTCCTGCAACACCTCGCGCTGGGCCGAAACCTGCACTGCGTCGGCGCGAAGCGCGCCATCGAGGATCGCAACCGTCACCTTCACCCGCTCGTTCGGGACGGCGGGGTTCTGGTACCAGTCACCGATGATGACGCCGCCCGTCGAATCGACTTGCGCCAGCGGCATGAACTGCACCGTTTCCAGCGCCGCCCGCCACAGGTAGGAATTGATGCCGATGGTGGTGACGACCGTCGGCTCGGAAATCGCCTTCGGCTTGTCCTTGCCGCCGCAGGCGGAAAGCGCCAGCGCCGCCATCAGCATCGCCGCAGGCACGGCTGCGGCCTTCATGCCGCCGGAATTGCGAATGCCGGTATTGTGATTGATCGCGTCCAAGCCAGAGCTCCCAGGGATGATGCCGCGCTGCCCCCGCGATTGCGGACGCGGCGCCTCTATGGCGGCCATACAGGCCCGCAGCACACCAACGCAACAGCCGCGTAACCGGACGACAGCCGCCTTGGCGCCGACAATGGCGCCGCCGCCCGAACCGAAGCTGAACGCCGGCCCGTGGCCGGGCGAATCCGTTCATCCTGCCTAAAGTGTCTGTGGGCGAAATGCCACAAGGCCGGGCAATCCGGCGGTATTGTGCGCTGACATGCAAAAATCCTGCGGCAAAACGTGGGATTTCTCTGCCGGATGCGTTATCTGTGAAAGCATTATGCGAACCTTGGCTGATTCCCTTTGCAGAATGGTGGTCCCGCTTGCGGGTCTTGCCATGCTGTGCACGGGTTCGGCGACGTTCGCCGAGGCGGCAAAACCGCGCCTGCAACCCGGCGTCACCGCCGATGGCGATGCAGTCGGCTTCCGGGTCCGCTCGAAATCGCTGCCGATCGCACCGGTCAGCCTCGATGTCGGCAAATTCGCCTTCACCGCGCCGGGCCGCGTCGCGTCCTCGAAGATCCAGACGGCGGAACGCGGCTTCACCTTCACGCCTTCCCGCAAGGGCAAGGGCAAGGCAGGCGGCGTCTCGGTTGCCATGACCGCCCGGACTGCGGCGCCCGCACCCGCTGCCGACACCCGCCTTGCCACCGCCGACACCGGCATCGCCCCCAGCGGCTACAACTTCGATCTGTCGGTCGGCTACAAGGGCTTCAACATCACCGGCGGCACCACCCACGTCGACGGCGGGCTTGGCGGCCGCAGCCACAAGGGTCTGGATGTCGGCGTCGGCTATCAGGCGAACAACTGGCACGCGGGCATTCTGGCCAGCGCCGACCGCGATACCGTCAGCCTGCTGCCGCGCGTCGGCACGCCGGAAACCCGCTATGCCGTCGAAGCGCGCGGCGGCCTCGACCTGACGCCGAAGATCTCGTTGGGCGGCAGCCTGCGCTATCGCCCGGCGCTGCAGAACCCGTCGCTGCTGGATCCCAGCAAGGACGATCGGGCCGTGCTGCTGGGCGGCGCCGTCTCGTTCTGATCGCGCTTTCTGTCTTTCCGGCCTCGGCCATGCCCGGCTTCGGTGCGGACCTTCAGTCCAGCCTGATGCCGGCCGCAGCCGCCGCTGCCTGAAGTTCGCGGCGGATATCGACGCCCGGCGTTTCCAGCCATTCAGCCATCGCAGTGCGAAGCGGCGCAAGGGCCGTTGACCGGATCATCGCCTTCACCGGGCCAACTGCCGCCGGCGTGATCGACAGCCGCTCGACGCCAAGCGCCAGCAGCGCCAGCGCCTCCAGCGGACGCCCGCCCATTTCGCCACAGACACTGACCGGCACGCCGGCCGCACCGGCCTCGGTGATGGCAGCCTTCAGAAAACGCAGCAGCCCGCGCGACAGCCAGTCATAGCGGTCGGCAAGGCGCGGGTTGCCCCGGTCGGCGGCCAGCAGGAACTGCGTCAGGTCGTTGGTGCCGATCGACAGGAAATCCAGTTGCGGCAGAATTTCGTCCAGCACCATCGCCAGCGACGGCACTTCCAGCATCACGCCATAGCGAACGCCGGTTGCGTGCGGGATGCCCGACTTCAGCATCCGCGCCCGGCGCCGTTCGACGATCGCGCGCGCAGCTTCATATTCCCACGGTTCGGCGATCATCGGGAACATCAGGTTCAAGGTCTGCCCGGCCGCCGCGCGCAACAGCGCATCGGCCTGCGCCGCCAGCAGCCCGGAACGGCCCAGCGCCAGCCGGATGGCGCGCCAGCCCATCGCCGGGTTTTCCTCGCGCTCGCCGCGCTCGCCGACATAGGGGACCGCCTTGTCGCCGCCGATATCGACGGTGCGGAACACCACCGTACGCTCGCCGGCCGCCTTCAGCACATCGCGATAGAGCGCGATCTGCCGGTCCTTGCGTGGCAGGGTGGCGGAAACCAGAAACTGGAATTCGGTGCGGAACAGGCCGATGCCATCGGCGTTGGTGATTTCAAGCGCCGGCAGGTCGGTGCGAAGCCCGGCGTTCATCATCAGCCGGATGCGCACGCCGTCCAGCGTTTCGGCGGGCAGATCGCGCAACTGCTCGAACTCGGCCTGCCGCCGCGCCCGCAGGTCGGCCTGCGCTTCGAAACTGCGGATCACTGCGTCCGGCGGGCGGACGAACAGCGCCCCGGCGCCGGTATCCAGCAGCAGCGGGTCGCCTTCGGACACCAGTTCGCGCAGGTCGCGCGCGCGGCCCAGCACCGGAATGCCCATCGCCCGCGCCAATATGGTGACGTGGGCGGTCAGCGAACCTTCCTCCAACGCTACCCCTGCCAGATGGCGGCGGTCATATTCCAGCAGCTCGGCCGGGCCAAGATTGCGGGCGATCAGGATCGAAGGCCCGGAAAGCCCCTGCTCGGCGGCCGTCCCCGACTGGCCGGAAACGATGCGGATCAGCCGGTTCGACAGGTCTTCCAGATCGTGCAGCCGTTCGCGCAGATAGGGATCTGCCGCCGCGCCCAGCCGGATGCGCTGCGCCTGCGCCACCGCCTCGATCGCCGCTTCCGCCGTCAGCCCGCCGTCGATGCCGTCGTGGATGCGGCGCGCCCACCCTTCATCGAGGGCGAACATCTTGTAGGTTTCAAGGATTTCGTCATGGTCGCCGGGGCCGGCGAATTCGGCCCTGCTCACCATCTGGTCGATATCCTCGCGCATGCGGGCGAGCGCGGTTTTCAACCGCACGCGTTCGGCCTCGGCGTCGGTCGCCACCGTCTGGGTGATCAGAATGCGCGGTTCGTGGAACACCGCGACGCCGCGCCCCATGCCATCAACGAGCTTCAGGCCTTCGATCCTTAGCGGCGAGGTATCGCGCGGCCCGCGCGGCGCGGTAGCTGCCGTGTCGATCAGCCCGGCCGCAGCGATCAGTTCCGCCAGCACCATCGCAACCGTTTGCAGCGCCTCGATTTCTTCTTCGGCATAGTCGCGCGTCAGCAGATGCTGCACCGCCAGCACGCCGACCGCCCGCTCGCGGCGGATGATCGGCACGCCGGCAAAGCTGTGGTAGCGTTCTTCGCCGGTTTCCGGGCGATAGGCGAAACTCGGGTGGGCGCTGGCTTCCGCCAGGCTGAGCGGGTTTCGCGATTGCGCGATCGTGCCGACAAGGCCCTGCCCGAAGCCAAGCCGCGTCACGTGGACGGCTTCCTGTTTCAACCCGCAGGTCGCGAACAGTTCCAGCATGCCGTCGCGCAGCAGGTAGATCGACGCCACTTCCGACGCCAGCGCCTCGGCGATCAGCGACACCACCTGATCCAGCTTGAGCTGCGGCGAGTTTTTGGACGCCATCACGTCATGCAGGCGCCGCATGAGTTCGCGCGTGGCGGTCCCGCCGGGCATCAGGGCGCCGAAGAACCTGCCGCACGGCGATGCGCCAGCACGGTTTCCGCTTCGGCGATCAGCCGGTCGATGATTGCTGCAACCGGTTCCTCGGCCGTCACCATGCCGACCGATTGCCCCGCCATCAGCGAGCCATTCTCGACGTCGCCGTCGATCACCGCCCGACGCAGCGCGCCAGCCCAGTAATGCTCGATCGCAAGCTGCGCGTCGGCCAGTTCCACTTCGCCGCGCGCCAGCGTGCCCGAAATTTCGCGCTGCTTGTCCATGAACGCCTCGGTGCCAGCGTTCTTCAGCGCCCGCACCGGGATCACCGGCAGTTTCGGATCGAACTGCACCGATGGCTGCGCGTCACGCGCCGAGGCGCGGATGAAGGCCTTCTTGAAATTCGGATGCGCGATCGATTCGCTGGCGGCGGCAAAACGCGTGCCAAGCTGCACGCCGGCGGCCCCCATCTCGACCATCGCCGCAATCGCTTCGCCACGGCCGATGCCGCCCGCCGCAAAGATGATGGCGTCGGGCAGCGCCGGCAGGATTTCCTGCGCCAGCACCGCCAGGCTTACGGGGCCGATATGGCCGCCCGCTTCCGAGCCTTCGATCACCAGCGCGTCGGCCCCCGAACGCAACAACTTGCGCGCCAGCGCCAGATTGGGCGCAAAGGCGATCAGCTTTGCAAATTCGCGGATGGCGGCCACCGCCGGCCCCGGCGGGATGCCGCCGGCCAGCACCACATGGCTGACGCCCGCCGCGCGGCAGACCGCGATCAGCTCCATCAGTTGCGGGTGCATGGTGATCAGGTTCACCCCGAACGGCCTGCCCGTCAGCGCCTGCGTGCCGGCGATTTCGGCCGCCAGCAGGTCGGGCGTCATGGCCCCGCAGGCGATCACGCCAAAGCCGCCGGCATTGGAAATCGCCGACACCAGATGCCGCTCGGAGACCCAGCTCATGGCGCCCGCCAGAATGGCGTGCCGCGAACCAAGGAATGCGCGCCCGCGCGCCGTCAGCGCATCGAGATGCGGGGATGCGCTCATGCGGCGGCGTCCAGCCCATAGGCGGTGTGCAGCACGCGCACTGCAAGTTCCAGATACTCTTCGGCGATCAGCACGCTGACCTTGATTTCCGAAGTGGTGATCGCCAGCACGTTGATGCCCCGGTCGGCCAGCGCGCGGAACATGGTGACGGCGACGCCAGCGTGGCTGCGCATGCCAACCCCGACAACCGAAATCTTCACCACCGTGTCGTCGGTGACGATGCGGGCATAGCCGATCTCGGCGGCGTGCGCTTCCAGCACGGCCCTGGTCCGCGTCAGTTCGGTGCGCGGCACGGTAAAGGTCACGTCGGTCGTGCCGTCGTTGGCGATGTTCTGCACGATCATGTCGACGTTGATGTTCGCGTCGGCCAGCGGCCCGAAGATCGCCGCCACCACGCCCGGCCTGTCGGGCACGGCGCCGATCGTCACCTTGGCTTCGTTGCGGTCATAGGCGACGCCGGCGATCAGTTCCTGTTCCACGATTTCATCCTCATCGACAACCATCGTGCCCGGCGCGTCCGTCAGACTGGACAGCACCTGGACCCGAACCTTTTCCTTCATGGCGAGTTCGACCGAACGTGTCTGCAGAACCTTGGCGCCGACCGACGCCAGTTCCAGCATTTCCTCGTAGGTGATCTTGCCCAGCTTGCGGGCGCGCGGCACGATTCGGGGATCGGTCGTGAACACGCCCTCGACATCGGTATAGATGTCGCAGCGGTCGGCCTTCAGCGCCGCTGCAACCGCAACCGCCGAGGTATCGGAACCGCCGCGCCCCAAGGTTGCTACCCGGCCCGAAGGGGTCATGCCCTGAAAGCCCGGAATCACCGCCACTTCGCCCGACGCCATCGCCGCCGCCAGCGCGTCGGTTCCCACTTCCTCGACCCGCGCCTTGCCATGCGCCTCCGAGGTGAGGACCGGAAGCTGCCAGCCGAGCCAGCTTCGCGCCTTCAGGCCCATCGATTGCAGCACGATCGCCAGCAGCCCCGACGTGACCTGCTCGCCCGAGGCGACGACCACGTCATATTCAGCCGGGTCGGCAAGCGGCGAAGCCTCGCGGCAGAAACCGACCAGCCGGTCCGTCTCTCCGGCCATGGCGGACACCACTACTGCCACTTCATTGCCTGCTTCCACTTCGCGGCGGACGCGCGCGGCGACGTTGCGGATGCGCTCGATCCCGGCCATCGAAGTGCCGCCGAATTTCATGACGATGCGTGCCATAGATTTCTGGTTGCGTCCGCTTGATGGTGATGAATTGCGACGTGCCTTTATAAGCGCGGCCGCCCGATGACAACGGCACCCTGCACAAGCGCGGCTTTACAGCGGCCAAGCGGGAATGATATGCGATCCCCCATCATGAAGGTGGCAACACGGCATCTGCTTCGACTTACGCGCCCTTAGGCGCGTCATCCATGGGCGGCCCCGCGGGCGGGCCCCATGCCGGCACGCACCTGAGGGCTGAAACCACCTGTTCCCCGCACCGCGAAGTTCCGGCGCTGGAATTCCAGAAGCCGCAGCCAGAAGCCACAGATCGTCAAGGCAGCAGCATGACCAACCAGATCCTGATTTTCGACACCACCCTGCGCGACGGCGAGCAATCGCCCGGTTGCTCGATGAACCTTGCGGAAAAACTGCGCGTTGCAGCGCAGCTCGAAGCGCTGGGCGTCGACATCATCGAAGCGGGGTTCGCCATCGCCTCGGAAGGCGATTTCGAAGCCGTCGAAGCGGTGGCGAAACAGTGCCGCCGCGCCGTCGTCGCCAGCCTTGCACGGGCCGCCCGCGCCGACATCGAGCGTGCGGCAGCAGCACTGAAGCAGGCCCAGCGCCCGCGCATCCACACCTTCATCGCAACGTCGCCGCTGCACATGAAGGTGAAGCTCTCGAAGGAACCGGACCAGGTGCTTGAATCGATCCGCGAGTCGGTCGGTCTGGCGCGCAATCTGGTCGACGACGTCGAATGGTCCGCCGAAGACGCCACCCGCTCCGAGCCGGACTTTCTGGCCCGCGCCATCGAAACCGCGATCCACGCCGGCGCCACCACCATCAACCTGCCCGACACCGTGGGCTATGCAACGCCCGAAACCTATGGCGCGATGTTCCGTGACATGATCAACCGGGTGCCGAACGCCGACAGGGCGGTATTCTCGACGCACTGCCACAATGATCTGGGGCTTGCCGTCGCCAACACGCTGGCCGCCGTCATGTCGGGCGCACGTCAGGTTGAATCGACCATCAACGGCATCGGCGAACGCGCCGGCAACGCCGCAGTCGAGGAAATCGCCATGGCGCTGAAGGTCAGGCACGATGTTCTGCCGTATCGCACCGGCATCGTCTCGACCGAGATCACCCGTGCCTCGCGGCTGATTTCCGCCGTGACCGGCATGCATGTGCAGCCGAACAAGGCGATCGTCGGTGCCAACGCCTTCGCGCACGAAAGCGGCATCCACCAGGACGGCATGCTGAAAGACAGCTCGACCTATGAAATCATGACGCCGGAATCGGTCGGGCAGTCGCATTCCAGCCTGGTTCTGGGCAAGCATTCGGGCCGCGCGGCCTTCCGCGACAAGCTCGAAAGCCTTGGGTACCAGTTGTCCGACAACGAGTTTCAGGACGCCTTCCATCGCTTCAAGGCGCTGGCCGATGCCAAGAAGCAGGTGTTCGACGAGGACATAGTCGCGCTGGTCGACGACGAGGTGCTGCGCGGCCAGGACCGCATCAAGGTAGTCGAGGTAGAGATTTACTGCGGTTCCGCCGGGCCGCAGCGCGCAATCGTCACGCTGTCGGTCGACGGCGAGGAAACGACCGCCGCCACCAAGGGCAACGGCCCCGTGGATGCGCTGTTCAACGCCGTGCGAAAACTGGTTCCGCACGACGAGGCGACGCTCGAGCTTTATGAAGTGTCGGCGGTGACCGCCGGCACCGACGCGCAGGCCGAGGTCAGCGTCGTGCTGGCGGAAAACGGCCGCACCGCGCGCGGCGTCGGCGCCCACAACGATACGCTGGTGGCGTCGGCAAGGGCCTATGTGAACGCGCTGAACAAGCTGATGGTAAAGCGCGGACGGAGCGCGCTCGCGGCCTGATCATGCATCGCGTTTGCTGAACGGAGTTCGGGGCGCCCGCTTTGCAGTGGGCGCCCCGCAAGCGTCAGCCTGCCTTCACCTTGCACTGGGCCGTCGCCATCATGCCGACGTTCAGTTGCAGTTCGTTGCCCTTGCCGGCAATCGTGGTCTGGCCGTTGGAATAGCGGAAACCGCTGTCGGCCGGTTCGGGGTGCAGTTCGGTGTTCTGTCCGCCGCGCACCAGCACGGCGATGCCCTGGTCCGGGAAGAAGCGCACTTCGATCGTTTCGCCATTGTCGCACACATAGTTCGTCCGCGACTGCTTGGTGGCGGGAATGCCGGCGTCGGCGGCCGCCTTTTCCAGCTCGGCCTTCTGTGCCGCTGTCGTCTGGTCGGCGGGAAAGTCGGCCGGGTTCACCACTACGGCGGGTTTCTGGCCTTCCGGTGCCGGGGTGGCGGCCGTCGCCTCGGTGGCTTCGGGGGCTGCGGCTTCGGGCGCGGGCGCTTCGGCGGGCTTGTTGCATCCAGCCAGCAGCGCAGCGGCGGCAAGGCCGCCAAACAACATCGATTTCATCATCTTCTCCTTGAAGGGATTCGGCATCAGGCGGCCGTGCAGCGGGTCGAGGCCATGGCGCCCACCGTCATCGTCAGGCCCATGCGGTCGGGTTGCACGCGCAGCGTCGTCGCACCGCCGCTATAGGTAAAGCCCGGAGGCGTCGCCTGCTGCTGCAACTCGGTCGTCTGTCCGCCGCGCACCAGCGAAGCCACGCCCTGCTGCGGGAAGTAACGCACGGTGATCTGCTCGCCGTTGTCGCAATTATAGCTGACGCGCATTTCAGCCGGGGCGGGCGGAGCCGGGGGTGGAGGAGGGGGCGGGGGCGGCACCGGTGTCGGCGGCGCGGGTGGCGCTGGCGGGCGGCCGCTCATGTTGTTGGCCACGCAATTCACCGGCGCC
The DNA here is from genome assembly GCF_057137845.1 of Sandaracinobacteroides sp. Lineage (NCBI taxonomy): Bacteria > Pseudomonadati > Pseudomonadota > Alphaproteobacteria > Sphingomonadales > Sphingosinicellaceae > Sandaracinobacteroides > Sandaracinobacteroides sp. Next base: position 18,399 of record NZ_DBNHFX010000163.1, read on the forward strand.
GCCATGCCGACGTTGATGGTGATGATGGCGCGGTTGGCGTCGCTGACGACGCGCGTCTGGCCACCGGCATAGGTAAGCGGCGCGTTCGACACCCGGTCCAGCTCGATATTCTGGCCGTTTCTGGTCAGCACTGCCATTCCCTGGTCACCGAAATAGCGGATGGTCAGGAGTTCGCCGCTATCGCAGCGGTAGTTCACGGTGAACGTCTGCGCCGGGCGGACGCCGGGCGAACTGGGGCCGCTGGAACAGGCGGCAAGCACCATCGCTGCGGCCATCAACGGAACAACTGGCTTCATGCGTCATCCTCCTCGGTCAGGGCAGGCCTCTGTCCCGACATCGCAAAATGCATAGCGCAGGCGCGTCCGCCGTCAATGCGGGGCCGTG
>NZ_DBNHFX010000164.1:0-4184 GCF_057137845.1 Sandaracinobacteroides sp.
CGCCCCTATCCCCTGACGAACACCGAAGTTGTCCGCATTCCGGCAAAGGCACTGGGGCGCGACTATGATTATGTCGTCACGCTGCCGTTCGGATATGCCGCCAACCCGGATCGCAAATACCCGGTGCTGATGTACACCGACGTGCCGCAGAGCATCAATCTGATCACCGGCATGCACCGCCGCCTGCGCGCGGGCGGGCGCGGGCTTGAGGACGCGATCATCGTGGGGCTGGGATATGCCGTTGGCGATACCGGCGAATACAGCCGCCGCCGCGACTATACGCCAACACCGCACGGCGACATCGACGCCGCATCCGACATGCCGGGGCGGCCCGTCGCGTATGGCGGCGCCGAGGAATACCGCCAGCACCTGAAGGCCGAGGTGTTTCCGGAACTGGAACGCCGCTATCGCATCGACCCGACACGCCGGATCTATCTTGGCCACAGCTATGGCGGCCTGCTGGGCACGCATGTGCTGCTGACGGATCCAGCAATGTTCGCCAGATATGTGCTGATCAGTCCGTCGCTCTGGTATGATCGGCGGCTGATGATCGCGCGCGAACGCGGTTATGCAACGCGCCATCACGACATGCAGGCCGAAGTCTATTTCATGATCGGCGGCGAAGAAACCGTTCCAGACCCCGATACCGAACCGCACGCAGCAAGCCGGATGGCGATGGTCGAGGACATGGCCGAAATGACGGCCAACCTTGCCGCGCGGCGCTATCCGGGGCTGGTCGTCCGCCAGAAGGTCTTCGCCGGCGAGGACCATGGTTCGGTCTATGTGCCCGCCGTGCGCGAGGGGCTGCAATGGGCGCTGCCGGGCACGGGGAAATCAGCACATGTTCCCTGCCCGGAAGCTGACGGCAAGCGCATCGCGGACTGCCGCGCCCCCTGGACCCCGCGCGACTAGGACGCACGGCGTCAGCGCCGCTTGGCGCGAACCTTGCCCCAGCGGTTGGTTCTGGTTCCGGGCCGTCCGGCATCGGCGCGGCCCCGCACATGCCCCGGCGCCGCAGACGCTATGCCCAGTTCGTCGGCTTCGAGGCGGCGGATTTCGTCGCGCAGGCGCGCTGCCTCTTCGAACTCGAGGTCGGCTGCCGCAGTCTGCATCTTCTTTTCCAGATCGGCGATATAGGTTTTCAGGTTGTGGCCGACGAGGTGCGGCGTTCCGGCGTCGATCTCGACCGTCAGATGATCCTGCGACGCGACGTGCGCGACGATGTCGGCGATCGATTTTTTCACGGTCGCAGGCGTGATGCCGTGCGTTTCGTTCCACTCCATCTGCTTTGCCCGGCGGCGCGCGGTTTCCGAAATCGCACGTTCCATGCTGCCGGTGCGCTTGTCTGCATAGAGGATCACCCGCCCCTCGACGTTGCGGGCGGCGCGCCCGATCGTCTGCACCAGCGAGGTTTCGGATCGCAGGAACCCCTCTTTGTCGGCGTCGAGGATGCAGACCAGTCCGCACTCGGGGATATCCAGCCCCTCGCGCAGCAGGTTGATGCCTACCAGCACATCATAGACGCCCATGCGAAGGTCGCGGATCAGTTCGATGCGTTCCAGCGTTTCCACGTCCGAGTGCATGTAGCGCACCCTGAGGCCTGCCTCGTGCAGATATTCGGTCAGATCCTCGGCCATCTTCTTCGTCAGCGTCGTGACCAGGGTGCGATAGCCTTTGGCGGCCGTTTCCTTCGCTTCGGCGATCAGGTCGTCCACCTGATCCTCGACCGGGCGGATGATGACCGGCGGGTCGATCAGGCCGGTGGGGCGGATCACCTGCTCGACGAACACACCGCCGGTTTGCTCCATCTCCCAGTTACCGGGCGTCGCCGACACGCTGATCGTCTGCGGGCGCATGACGTCCCACTCCTCGAACTTCAGCGGCCGGTTGTCGATGCAGCTTGGCAGACGAAACCCATATTCCGCCAGCGTCACCTTGCGCGCCCTGTCGCCACGCGCCATGCCGCCCACCTGCGGGATGGTGACGTGGCTTTCATCCACGAAAAGCAATGCGTTTTCCGGCAGATACTCGAACAGTGTGGGCGGCGGCTCTCCCGGCAGGCGGCCGGTGAGGAAGCGGCTGTAATTCTCGATACCGGCGCAACTGCCGGTTGCGGCGATCATTTCCAGATCGAAGTTGGTCCGCTGTTCCAGCCGTTGATGTTCCAGCAGCCGCCCTTCGGCCTGAAGCTCCTTCAGCCGGGCGGCCAGTTCGGTGCGGATCGCTTCTGTCGCCTGCTTCAGCGTCGGGCCGGGCGTTACATAGTGGCTGTTGGCGTAAACCTTCACCGATTCCAGATTGGCGATGCGGCTTCCGGTCAGCGGGTCAAACTCGGTGATGGCTTCGATCTCGTCTCCGAAGAAGCCGATCCGCCATGCCATGTCTTCATAGTGCGACGGGAAAATTTCCAGCGTGTCGCCCTTCATGCGAAAGCTGCCGCGCACGAAGTTCGTCTCGTTGCGGCGATACTGCAACGCCACAAGTTTGCGCAGTATCTCGCGCGGATCGACGGTCATGCCCTTGGCAAGGCTGAAGGTCATGGCCGAATATGTCTCGACCGAACCGATACCATAGAGGCACGACACCGACGCAACGATCAGCACATCGTCGCGTTCGAGAAGTGCCCGCGTTGCGGCGTGGCGCATCCGGTCGATCGCCTCGTTCACCGAGCTTTCCTTCTCGATGTAGGTGTCGGTGCGCGGCACATAGGCCTCTGGTTGGTAGTAATCATAGTAGCTGACGAAATATTCGACGGCGTTATCCGGGAAAAAACTCTTGAACTCTCCGTATAGTTGCGCCGCCAGAATCTTGTTTGGCGCCAGCACCAGTGCCGGGCGCTGCAACTGTTCTACAACCTTTGCCATCGTGAATGTCTTGCCCGATCCGGTGACGCCCAGCAGCACCTGATCGCGGGCGCCGGTATTGGCCTGCGCCACCAACTCGGCGATAGCGGCAGGCTGGTCACCGGCCGGCTGATATTCGCTTTGCAGCACGAACCGCCTGCCGCCTTCGGCCTTTTCCGGCCGCGCCGGGCGGTTGGGCACGAAGTCCGGCGCCAGCGGAATATCCGCAAGATCGGTGCGAATCGTGATCGACATCTGGCCCAAGGCTAGCCGTTCGCCGTTCGTTCCGCCAGTGCCCCTCCCATTGGTCGCCACTATGGACTAGGAAGCACGCATGCCGTTCGACATCCCATGGTATCTGGGCGTGCCGCTGTTCGTCGCCACCGTGGCAGCGATGGAGGTGATCGCGATTGTTGGCCATCGCCATGTCATGCACGGCTTCGGCTGGTTCCTGCACCGATCCCACCACGAAAAGGCGCGCGGTTTCTTCGAGTGGAACGATCTTTACGGTCTGTTGGGCGCAGCCGTTGCCATCACCCTGTTCTGGCTGGGCGTGAACCGGGGCTGGGGCAGTTTCTATGTGTGGCTTGCAGGCGGCATCACTGCCTATGGCGCGATCTACTTCGGTTTCCACGACATCATCGTCCATCGGCGCATCGAAACCGGATATGTCCCGCGCTCGCGCTATATGAAACGCATCGTGCAGGCGCACCGGCTGCACCATGTCGTCGAAAGCCGCGACGGCACGGTTTCCTTCGGCTTCATCTGGGCGCCGCCGATCGAGAAGCTGAAACATGAACTGGCTGAAAACGCCCGCAACGGCAGGGCAATTGTCCGGCAGAATCCCGTAGGCAGAAACATGCAAGGCCCGGCCTGAGCGCCACCGTCAGTCGATCAGGCGCGGCGTCCACAGCCCCGTGCGGTCGGCGGGTGTTGAAACCCTGACATAGCGTTTCCAGATGGCGTCGGGCGCGGCCAGCGCAACCGCGATCAGCTTGTCCCGACGGCGAGTGCGGGTGCGCCGCTCCAGTGCGTCGGGGCCTTGCCCGCGCACCTTGCGGCCGATGTCGCCATAGATGTGCGCAGCGGAAAGCACCGCCCATGCCTGCCGGTTACGAAGCGATGGGATGCCATGCGCGGCCGAGGCTTCATAGCGTTCGGCCAGATCGACGAGCCGGCTGACGACGCGGTGCAGCCGGTCGCGGCATTCCGGACGGGCGCAGTCGGCGGGAAGCAGCCCCTGTTCGGCCAGCCAGTCCGCCGGAAGATAGCAGCGCCCGCGCGCCGCATCTTCGGCCACGTCGCGGGCGATGTTGTTCAACTGGAACGAAAGGCCAAGGT